>JAZQZK010000256.1:0-11506 GCA_045634025.1 Candidatus Scatosoma sp. | reverse complement strand
TGATAGTTTCCGTTGCTTTTTTGACGAGCCGTATTTTGCGCGTATGGATCTCGTTGACCAAATCGAGGGATATAACAGTTACTATATAGGAAAAAAAGGCGACGTAAAGCTAGAAATCGTCGATTGGCGCGCGCCTATTTCCAGAAAGTATTACCAAAAATCTCGCGCTTCGTTTTCTATTAACGAGTACGATTATAAAACCATTCTTCGTCGCGCGATTCGCGCAAAAGAAGGCAAAGTTTTAGATTTTCGTGACGAGTTTTTGGCAGTGAGAGACTATCTTACCCCCGAAGAAATCGGTGGAAATGATAAGGACACTATTTATGATTCCTATCTTCGTGAAATTATTGAGGAAAGAAAAGAAGAGCCCGGGATTAAAGATATTATTGAAACGATACAAGAAAAGCAGTATGAAATCATCACCCAGCCCGACGAGGCAAATTTCGTGTTACAAGGTTGCGCGGGAAGTGGTAAAACGATGGTTATGCTACATCGTTTGAGTTATTTAATGTACAACAACGACGATATAAAGGCGCGCGACGTTTTGGTTATTACGCCGAGCAACTCCTTCAATGCGTTTATTGACGAGCTCGCAACTATTTTACAGCTTGAAAGAGTTCGAACGATAACCGTCTACGATTATTTTTTACAAATTTTAAAGAACGAAAAGATAGACGTTATAGAAAAAATAGACCTTACACAAGAGGAAAATCAGGAGTATCTTTCTTACTTGTATTCCGAGAAATTTATCGTAGACGTAAAAAAGAAACTCGATAAAATTTACGATAGCCTTTACGGTCTATTTGCGGGTGAAGAGTGTAAAGAGTATATAGCAACCATCGTAGCCGATTGTAAAAAACAGCTTTTGGCGTACGAGAGTATTAAAAACGCTTCGTTGAAAATTCGTCGCGCCGTGCTTGGCGAAATCAAAGAAAGGGAAAGCGGTGGGCTTTACTACACCAAGCCGTTTAGAGAGCTTATGAACTGCGTTTTAGATATCGTCGATTTCTTTGACGGTACGCTCAAAAGCGAAAACGCGAAAAATCCTGATTATTTTTATCGTCAATTATTGTCATTTTATAAAAGCTCGTCCTTCGTTGCGAAAAAGACGGATAAAATCGTCACCGAAGCGGAAAATACTCTTGCGGAGCTTTCGTTGACTATTGAAAAAGAGATTGCAGATTTGAAACGCTATAAGCAAAAAATCGGCAATATGGAATACTATACCTATCCAGAACGCATTGAAAAATGGACGAAATTAAAAGAAGAAAACGAACGTATTAAGTTCAAGCTTCGTTCCATCGGCGAAAACGGCGCGGGCTTTACAGAGTTTTACGCGTATCTTCGCGGTGAAAAGAATTTTTCTTCTATTGGCGAAGGGGACGACTTCGTGGATATCGTTCGATTCTTCTATCGTGAAACGATAAAGAAAATGAAGAAAAAGTACGGAATGACGAGCAAAAAAATGTACCGCTCGGATGCGTATGCTTTGTGCGTCGTTTGCGCGTTGACAGGCAGAAGACTTTCGCCTTCCTATTCGCATTTATTTATCGACGAAGCGCAGGATATTTCTCAAGGCGAGTATTCGCTTATTAAGCTCGTCAATCCCAAAGCGACCTTTAATATTTTCGGGGACGTAGAGCAAAACGTAACGCCTTGTCGCGGGGTAAAGGAATGGAGGGAAGTTTTTCCTGATTTTTCTCTTTTCGTGCTTAATCAAAATTATAGAAATACGAACGAAATCGTCGAGTTCGTTGCGAAAAATCTCAAAGTTGATATGCAACCGATAGGGTTTAGCGGTCCGAAGATAGAACGGATTACTTCGCGTGGGATCAACGGATTTTTTAAGGAAACGAACGGCTTAAAAGCAATTATTTGCTCGGGAAAAACGAAAGAAAAATACCTTAAAAAAGGCTATCATCAACTCTCTGAAAAAGGTAAGCTTTCAAAGACGAAAATCAATTTTATGACCGTGTATGAAAGTAAGGGTTTGGAGTTTACTTCCGTCGTTGTAATACCCGACGAGATGAGTAAAAACGAACGCTATATTGCTTATACGCGCGCATTGAAACAGCTTGCAATTATGGGAGAATAAAGGGGGGAATAATGAAAAAATACGATATTTTTCTCGTTGACGCGGATAATACCTTGCTCGATTTTCATAAATCGGCAATGCTTGCGCTTCGTGATACCTTTGAACTCTTTGGCGTTTCGTGTAAAGACGAATATTTGCAAAAATACCAAGCTTTTAACGATATTCTTTGGGCGAAATTAGAGCAAAAAGAACTCACGCGAGAAGAGCTTATGAATAACCGTTTTACTTGGTTTTTCAAAGAGCTTGGCTTTGTGGATTTAGATGGGAATAAGTTTAACGAAAGATATCTTTCGACTCTTTCTAATAGACCTACCTATTTTGACGGAGCGGAGGAGTTTATCAAGACGTTGCGTGAAAACGGTCGGGTGTATATCGTCACGAACGGCACGGAAAGTATTCAAAAAACAAGGTTTGATATCCTTGGGCTTTGGGATAAAGTTGACGGCGTGTTTATATCTCAAGCGGTTGGCGCAGATAAACCAGATGCGAAATTTACCGAGCAAGTGATTGCTCAAATTAAGGATTTTGATAAGAACCGCGCGGTGTGGATTGGTGATAGTTTGAGCGCGGATATTAAGGCGGCAAACGATGCGGATATTGATTCGATTTGGTATAATCCGCAAAAAACTGAATTGCAAAATGAAGATCCAAAACCCGAGTATATTGCGGAAGGATATGAAAAAATTTTGTCAATTTTACAAATAAATTGATAATTTGTGCATTTTTTTCGGGTAATTCATTTGAAAAATGTGGAAAAAGATGCTATAATAGTCGATAAAGAGTGTTATTTTGGGGTAGACTGCGCCAACGGAACAGATAAAATTCTCGTACCGTCTTGTTTTGTTTTTTTGCTCCAAATGGAAAAAAATACAGTTAGAGGAAGACATGGCAACTCAAAAAGATCAAGCAAAAAAATCTTATAACACAGAAGATATTCAGATTTTGGAAGGGGTCGATGCCGTTCGTATGCGTCCTGGTATGTATATCGGTTCTACGGCGATAAAGGGCCTGCACCATATCCTTTGGGAAATCGTTGATAATGCTGTTGACGAAGCTGCAAACGGTCACGCGAAGAAAATTACCGTCACTTTGCATAACGACGGTAGCGCATCCGTTGAAGACGACGGGCGTGGTATTCCTACCGATATTCATCCCAAAGAAAAGGTTTCCGGGGTACAGCTCGTATTTACAAAACTTCACGCTGGTGGTAAGTTTGGACAAGGCAACTATGAATATTCGGGCGGGTTACACGGCGTAGGTGCATCTGTAACAAACGCTTTATCCGAGTGGTTGACGGTAGAAGTTTATCGTAATCATATCTACAAAATGAGTTTCCGCTCTCGTTATAATGCCAGAAAGAAAAAAATTGATCCAGGTGTTCCCGACGGTCCTTTGCAAGACACGGGCGTATCTACTCGTCGTACGGGTACGCTTGTTCGCTTTAAACCAGACGCGGAAGTGTTCTCTGAAACGGAATTTAATTTAGAAACTGTTGAAGAACGCTTGAATGAACTTGCTTTCTTGAATCGTGGGCTAGAAATTCTTTTAATTGACGAACGAATCACGATGGCGGAAGCAAAACGTCGCAGGGGTAATCTCTTTGGCGGAGAGGAAGAAGCGACTGAAAATTCAGAAGAAACGGACGCAGAGAACACGGACGGCTTTGAAGAAGATTTTTCTTCACCTCAACAATCGTTGTTCGCGCAGTTGGACGAGCTTGCGTTAGAAAGTGAGCCTTATCGCGTAGTCTATAAATATGAAGGCGGTATTAGCGACTTCGTTAAGAGCCTTAACGACGGCAAGAAAAAGCTCTATTCCGCCCCTATGTATTATAAAGCGATTAAGAACGATATTTTGGTTGAATTTGCAATTCAACATACTTCGGATTACACCGAAAGTATTTTCTCGTTCGTAAATAATATTCCTACCCCTGAAGGTGGGTACCATGAAATCGGTTTTAAGTCGGGTATCGCACGTGTATTAAATGATTATGCGCGTACGAACGGATTTTTGAAGGAAAAGGACTCAAACTTCCAAGGCGACGATTTTAGAGAAGGTTTGACTGCTGTTTTGTCTATTAAAATGAAAAACGTACAATTTGAAGGTCAAACGAAAACTAAGCTTGGGAACACGGAGGCGAGAACAGCCGTTGAAGCAGCGGTTATCGAAGGCTTAAATTCTTTGATGAACGCACGCGGATTCAAGAAAACTTTTGAAGAAATTATTAAAAAAGCGCAGGGCGCGGCAAAAGTTCGTCTTGCGGCAAAACAAGCGAAAGAAAACGCAAGAGCAAAGAATAGCATTGAAGGCTTGACTCTTATCGGCAAACTTGCTTCTTGTTCTGGTAGAAAACCTGAATTTAACGAAATGTTTATCGTAGAAGGCGACTCGGCAGGCGGTACGGCAAAACAAGCGCGTATTCGTCAATTCCAGTCAATTTTGCCTTTGCGTGGTAAACCGCTCAACGTTGAAAAGAAACGCTTGAACCAAATCCTTGAAAACGAAGAAATTAGAACGATTATCTCCGCAGTTGGCGCGGGTATCGACCCCGATTTCAAACTCGATAAAATTAATTACCATAAAGTAATTATCTTATCGGATGCCGACCAAGACGGTATGCATATTCGTTGTATTCTCTTAACCTTCTTCTTCCGTTATATGCGTCCGCTTGTAAACGCAGGTCACGTCTATATCGGTATGCCGCCTTTGTATAAGGTGTATAAGGGCGATAAGGTAGAATACGCTTACGACGATAAAGAACTTGCCGAAAAGATTGAAAAAATCGGTAAAGGCTATCAACTTCAACGCTATAAAGGGCTTGGGGAAATGAGCGCGGAACAGCTCTGGGAAACGACGATGAATCCCGCAACTCGAAATCTCACGCAGGTTACGATCGAAGACGCGGCGAAAGCGGAGCGTATGATCACTACGCTCATGGGCGATAAGGTCGAAGGCAGAAAGGAATTCTTGGCAAAATACGCGAACTTTAATAAGCGCGACGCATTTATGGAAAAACTCGAAAACAAGGAGAAGAAAGATGGCGAAAAGTAAGAGAGAACCCGAACAGATCGTTCAAACGGGGCAAACCTACGTTGAACCGCTTGAAAAAGTCCTTCATTCTTCGATGTTACCGTACGCGGAATTCGTTATTCTTGACCGTGCGTTGCCCCGCGTAGAAGACGGCTTAAAACCCGTTCAGCGCCGTATTTTATACACCATGAACGAAATGGGCTTAACGCCCGATAAACCGCATAAAAAGAGCGCGCGTATCGTCGGTGACTGTATGGGTAAATACCACCCCCACGGCGATAGTTCCGTTTACGATGCAATGGTGCGTATGGCGCAACAGTTCAATATGGGTAAAACGCTCGTTAACGGTCACGGTAACTTTGGTTCTGTGGACGGCGACCCTGCCGCTGCTATGCGTTACACCGAAGCAAGATTAGAGCCTTTGGCGCTTGAATTGTTACGCGATATCGACAAGGAAACGGTTTCGTTTTCCTTGAACTTCGACGACAGTTTGAAAGAACCCGACGTATTGCCGGGTAGATTCCCGAACCTTTTGGTAAACGGTTCTTCGGGTATTGCAGTAGGTCTTGCAACCAACATTCCCACGCATAACCTTGAAGAGGTTATCAACGGCGTAGTGACCTATATCGACAACCCTGCAATCACGCTCGAAGAAATGATGCAATACATTCCTTCGCCTGATTTCCCGACGGGTGGTACGATTATTGCAAACGAACTCATCCAAGCGTATAAGACTGGTCGCGGTAAAATTTCTATCCGCGCAAAAATCAATTTAGAGCAAACGGACAACGGAAAAACCAACCTTGTTATTACGGAATTGCCTTATCAGGTCAATAAAGCGCAACTTTTGCGTAAAATTGCTGAACTTCGTGAAGAAAAGAAAGAAGAACTTGCAGGTATCGACCTTGTTGCCGATGAATCGGATAGAACGGGTATGCGCGCAGTCATTCGCGTGAAGAAGGATACGGATATCCCTGCGCTTTTGAAAGTGCTTACGAAATACACCGATTTAGAAGTTACGTTCGGTATCAATATGGTCGTGATCGCGGACGGAAAACCCCAACAGCTCGGTCTTTTGGATATTATCCGTCATTACGTCAAGTACCAACAACAAGTCGTTTTGAAGAGAACGCTTTTCGATTTACACCAAGCGGAACAACGCTGTCACGTGTTAGAAGGCTTGATTGTAGCCGTTCAAAACATCGACGAAGTCATTGCGATTATCAAAAAATCAGAAGGTACGTCGGATGCAAGAGCGCGTTTGATGGAAAGATTTGAAATCAGCGAAGTACAAGCGCAAGCAATCCTTGATTTAAGGCTCGCTCGCTTGACCAAGCTTGAAATTTATAAACTTGAAAACGAACTCAAAGAACTTAAAAAGCTCATCAAAAAGCTTACGGCAATCTCCAAGAGTGGAGAAAAGCAACTTGAAGTTGTTAAGGAAGAAATTACCGAAATCAAGAACGCTTATCCTTCTCCGCGTCGTTCCAAGCTCGTCTTTACGGCGGACGAAGCAAACGATATGCTTTCCTGTAAGGTTGAAAAAGCGCCCGGGGAAGAGTGTACTCTCGTTTACACCGCAGACGATAAGTTAAAGGTACTCAAAGGTAAGAACGTAGAAGCTTTGAGAAAACCTTTCGACGGTAAATTCAAACCGCAATTGGTTGCAAAATTACTTTTGGATACCGTTACCGACCGCAGAATTTTTGCGTTCACCAACCTTGGTAACTGCTACAAGCTTGACATCTATTCCCCTGAATTTGCTTGCAGACTTGCCGATAAAGGCGTGTCCTTGCAAGACCTTTCTAAAGATGCGGAAGAAGATGAAAAGATAGTTGCGTTGAAAGAAGTTGGCGATAGACTTCCTATCGGTAATTTGATGTTCTTCACCAAGAAAGGTATGATTAAAAAGACCGACTGGGCGGAGTACGAACAGCGTAAGGACTATTTCGTAGCCGTTAAGCTTGTCGAAGGCGACGAAGTGCTTTGCGTAGAAGACGAAACGGACGAAGAAGATACGATAATTATCGTCACTAAAGGCGGTATTTGCTTGAATGCGAAGAAGGACAATATTCCTTCGCAAGGCAGAATTGCTTCGGGTGTGCGTGGTATTCAGCTTCGTGAAGGTGATAGCGTTGTCTTAATGAAACAAATCAACGGCGAAGGCGAAATCATTATCGCAACAGACGAAGGTAAGTTCAAGAAAGTAATCTCTTCGCAAATCGAGCCGATGGGCAGATATAAGAAAGGTTCGCTTATCGTGAGTATGAAGGACGGCGTGAGCGTTATTTGCGCAAGTTACGTAAAAGACCCGTATATGATTAGTGTCGTTGACCAAACAAATACGGTAACTGAAATTTCCAGTGAAAAGATTCCAATTTTAATGCAAAGCGCGATGGCTCGAAAAATTTCTGCTTATACGGGCGACGGCGTGAAGGCGGTAGTCCCTACTCAATATAAGAAAGTAGAGGATAATTAGTTAAATAAATCATTCATAAACCTATAATTTTCGACATAAGATATTGCGTAACGGCAATTCGGAGGTCGGAAAATTGTGGGAATATATTGAAGAAAGAATTATTAAGTGCGCGGAATATATCGTGGAGACGGACTGTACCGTCAGGGCGTGTTCCGCGCATTTTAATATCAGTAAATCTACGGTACATAAAGACGTTTCAGAGCGTTTGAAATATATCGACCAAACACTATACGAGCGTGTTCGAGAAGTTTTGAATAAGAATTTAAGCGAACGGCATATTCGTGGCGGAAACGCCACCCGCGAAAAATATAGCCATAAAATAAAGGGTTAAAAGACAAGAACGGTTTTGAGAAAGTTTTCAAAAAATCGTTCTTTTGTTTTTAATTTATGGTATACTGTCAACAAACAAAAAGTCGATAACCTTGCTTGCGAGGAAATAAAAAAGAAAAAGAGTTGATTTTTTTACAAAATTCGACAAATTACGTTTACTTTTTCTTTGTATTTTGTTATAATGTAATTATACGGAGTAGTTTTCAATATGAAAAAGGCAAAGCTTACGATAAATACGCAGGTCGATAACGCGAGTGAGACGACTGCTTCTTACGAAGCGGAAATTGAGCTTACGGCAAATACCGCGCTTTTACGCTACGAAGAACAAGGCGCGAAAGTCACGCTTGCGTTAGAAAACGGGGAGATTTCCATTGAGCGAGTGGGCGATTATACTTTTTCCTTGCATTTAGCGGAAGGAAAGGAATTGCCTGCAACTTTGGGGATTATGGGTAGCGTTGGCGATATCAAAGCCAAAACGCATTCTATCCAGTACTCAATAACGGAAAAATCCTTTCTGTTGTCTATAAAATACGCTTTAATTTTTGCAGGCAATGAACAACAAGAGATGAAGCTTCGCTTACTCGTAAGACTTTGAGAATATTTTCACGCTGAAATAGGCGGTAAATTTCGGGGGAGAAGAATGAAAATAAAATATTTTGGACATTCTTGTTTCAAACTAACGGAAAGCACGGGATTTTCCGTGTTGACTGATCCGTTTGGCGGAATCGGTTACGAGCTTCCTAAAGACATAGCTTCGTCCGTCGTCACCGTCAGTCACGACCATTTCGACCATAATAACGTTGGCGCAGTTAGCGGAGATCCGACTATTATACGAAAAGACGGATTTTTTGATTTTGGCGACGTGGAAATCACGGGCGTTAAAAGCTATCACGATGAAGAAGGTGGCGCGCTTCGCGGAGAAAACGTTATTTATAAATATAGAATGGACGGCTTGAATATTTGTCATCTTGGCGACTTGGGAGAAGAATGTTCCGCGGAACTTATCGAGCTTTTGTTGCCCGTAAATATTCTTTTAATTCCCGTTGGCGGTAAATACACCATCAATTCCAAGCTTGCAAAGGAATACGTGGATAGGCTTATGCCAGATATCGTAATTCCGATGCATTATAAGACGAAAAATTCAAATATTGATATAGACAAGGCGCAAGCCTTTTTAGATGAATTTAACGAAGAAGAAATCACGATTTCTGGTAAGACTGAATTAGAGTTTACAAGAGAAGACCTTACCGATGAAAAAACGAAAATAATTCTAATGGAGATAACGCAATAAATGACCAAACCGACACAAGAACTCAAAATTAAATACGAAGAGTTTCTCAATACGTTAGGCGTGTCAAGTTTGCGTTCGCTTGGTCGAGAAGTCGGGGTAAATAATCCCACGAAGGGCAAGACGAAGGCAGGGTTGATTGAGTTGATCGTCGGTATCTTGCTTGGCGAAATCGAGCCGACCGCAAGAACAAACCGTGGCGCGCCTGTTAAGGCGGAAGACGTAAACCCTAAAATCCTTTTGCGTTTGCGTGAAATCGGTGGTACGGCGTTAGACGAGGTTTTCCAAAAACAGGAGAATATCGCGTATATTGAAGAGGAAATTCAAAAAGCGCAGGAAACGAAAAACGTTTTATCCGTCCATGCTTCTGAGCCTACCGAAGTGTTTATGGACTCCGTTTTCGTTGGTCAAATCGTGCAAAAAGGCAATTATGCAAGCCTGCATCTTTTAAGCGAAATGCAATTTGAACTTCCGATTATGATTGATTTTGAGATTATGTCGGAATACAATTTGAAAGAAGGGGACGTAATTACCTGTCATTTGAGAGAGAAGGAAGGTTTTTGCAAGGTTTCTGAAATTTTTATGGTCAATGGTACTTACGCTTCCGAGCATAGGCGTCAAAACTTTGATTTAGCCGAAATTTCCTTTGAAAAGCAAAGCGTTTCAATTCCTTCAAATAAATTTTTAAACTGGTTTTTTCCGATAGTGAAAGGTGGCGCTAATGTAATCGTTGCGCCGGCAAAAGCAGGGAAAACAATGCTCTTGAAGGATATATGCGCAGGGTTAAAGGCGGATAGAACTTTAAGAATCTTTGCGTTACTTCTTGAACAACCCCGAGAGAATATCTTTCAATTCCAAGAAATTCTTTCTAGCGACGAGCTTATCTATACCACTTTTGAGAGTGACGTTGACGAACACGTATATTCGGCCGATTTCATCTTAAAACGCGCAAAGTCTTACGCGGAAACAGGCAAAGACGTGGTTCTTTTGATTGACGGGCTGCTTTCTTTTGCGAAAGCCTACGACGAATGTATGACGATGGACGGAAAAACGCTTGCAAGCGGTTTGACTTCAAAAACCATACGATATATCAAAAAATGGCTCTCGTCTGCAAGAGATTTCAAAGAGAAAGGCTCGTTGACTTTGATATGTACGACGCCCATCGAAACGGGTAATCCAGACGACGATTTATTCTTCGCGGAAATTTCTACGCTTTTTGAAACGGTTATTCGCCTTGATGGAGAGCTTGCGAAAAAACGGGTGTTCCCTGCAATAGATTTTAAGGCTTCTACTTCAAATATAGCGGTAGGGAATGACGTGGCTTTTGGGAAAATTAAGAACGAAGAAAACGAAAGTATAATTTCTTCTATTTTAAATTCGGAAACTTTTGAAGAATTCATCAAGAAAATAAAATAAAACACAAAAAATAACCTAAAAAACCTTTGCGAAAGCGAAGGTTTTTTTGTTAAAATTTTAATCTATTAAATATTTGAAAACAACGATTTTTATAATTCTCTTTATTTCTACGACCTTCGTTGTTTTATTGTTAAAAATGTTCAATTTTAACATAAGTATTTTTAATACATAATCTTGCGTTCGTTTGCTTGACTTTCATTATAGATATGGTATAATAATATAGCAATAATTTGTAATAAAAATACCATATATTGTGGTTGATAAGGTAATACGAACACAATATATTGTATTTCGCATAGATTTTAAGATGGATAAAATTTCTTTAAGAAAGTGAGGTGGACAGAGTGAATATTATTAAAAGAAGTGGTCAAGAAATGGTCTTTGACGTTGAAAAAATCGTCGAAGCTATAAAGAAAGCAAATAGAGAAGTTGAAGCAATTGCAAGGATTACCGACGAACAAATCATGGAAATTGCAAAGGACGTTGAGTTTGAATGTCAACGCGTTGCAAGATCGGTCGGGGTTGAAGAAATTCAAGACATGGTAGAAAACCGCCTTATGAACATTAAGGCGTTCGTTCTCGCGCGTAAATATATCACTTATCGTTACGCGCGTGCTCTCGTAAGAAAATCCAACACCACGGACGCGCAAATTCTTTCTTTGATTGATTGCAATAATGAAGAAGTTAACCAGGAAAACTCAAACAAGAACCCTACCGTTAACAGCGTTCAACGCGACTATATGGCAGGGGAAGTTTCCAAAGACCTTACCCGTCGTATTTTGTTGCCTGACGATATCGTTGCAGCGCACGATCAGGGTTTGATTCATTTCCACGATGCAGACTATTTTGCACAACATATGCACAACTG
>JAZQZK010000255.1:0-5382 GCA_045634025.1 Candidatus Scatosoma sp. | reverse complement strand
AACGAATACGGCGCAGTTCCTACGACGGACGGCTTTACGTATAAAGACGCAGTTTCGGTTGCGTGGATTGAAGACAAGTCCCTTCTTTTGTTTGTGCAAATCATTGATAAATATTTTGGACATTTCAGCGTTCGTTTCTCTTTCAAGGGCGACGAAGTTTACGCGAATTTCCAAAAGGTAGCTGAACATTTCTTAAACGAATATAACGGCGCGCTTTTGGGTAAAAAAATTGAAAAATAACGTTCAACACGCCTTGAGAAATTGAGGCGTTTGAACTATTTATAGGAGATAATTAAATGAGAAGATTTATGGACGTTCCGTATAGCGAATACGACGAAACGAAGGTGGATATTTACCTTCCCGACACCGATAACTATACGACGGTTGTAAACTTCCACGGCGGTGGGCTTGATCGTGGCGATAAGCGTAGCGAAGGCTTTGAAGAAATGGCGGAAGGGTTTACGAACGCAGGGTACGCGCTTGCGTCCGTCGAATATAGGAAATACCCCAGCGCAAAGTATCCCGACTTTCTTTTGGATGCGGCGAAGTCAACGGCGTTCGTGAAGAATTTCGTCAAAGACTACGGCGGAAACGGCGATATTATCATCGCAGGACAATCGGCGGGGGCTTGGATGTCGCTTATGCTTTGCTTGAATAAGGAGTATTTAGCAAAGGAAGGCATCGACACGGACGAGATTAAGGGCTGGTTTATCGACAGCGCGCAACCGACTTCGCATTTCAACGTATTAATGCAAGAAAAGGGCTTACATAAACGCGCGCAAAGAATTGACGAGTTCGCGCCTTTGTATTACTTGAACGAAAACAGTAAATTCAGTAAGATGATGCTTGTTTTATACGATCAAGATATCGTTTGCAGATACGAGCAAAACAAACTCTTTTATAAAGCGGTACTCGCGTTCAATCCCGAAGCGAAGATTGAGTACCGTTTGATTGAAGGAAAGCATTGTAGCGCGATGGAACAACGCGACGAGAACGGCGGTTCGCTCTACAATAAAATTTTCTTGGACTGGGTGAAAAATTAAAAAATAAATTATTTTAACGGAGAATAAAAAAATGAGAAGATTTATGGACGTACAATACGGCGAATTCGACGAAACGAAGGTAGATATTTACCTTCCTGATACGGATAACTACACGACGGTTGTAGATTTCCACGGCGGTGGGCTTGACCACGGTTCTAAATATAGCGAAAGATATGAAGAAATGGCGGCGGCTCTTACGTCGGCAGGTTACGCGCTTGCGTCGGTGGAATATAGAAAATACCCGAACGCAAAGTTCCCTGATTTCCTCGTAGACGGCGCGAAGGCAACGGCGTTCGTGAAGAACTTCGTAAAAGACTACGGCGGAAACGGAGATATCGTTATCGCAGGCCATTCGGCTGGCGCTTGGATGTCGCTTATGCTTTGCATGAATAAGGAATATTTAGCAAACGAAGGCATTGACAGCGAAGAAATCAAAGGCTGGATGATTGATAGCGCGCAAACGACTTCGCATTTCAACGTGTTAAAACAAGAAAAAGGCGTTCACGAACTTACGCAAAGAATTGATGAGTTCTCGCCTATGTATTACTTGAATGAGAACACCAAGTTCAGTAGAATGATGCTTATTTTATACGATAACGATATGCCTTGCAGATACGAACAGAACCAGCTTTTCTATAAAGCGGTGTTGGCGTTCAATCCCGAAGCGAAGATTGAATACACCTTGCTTGAACGCAAGCATTGTAGCGCGATGAAACAACGCAACGAAAAGGGCGAACCCCTTTACAACGGAATTTTCTTAAACTGGGTTAATAAAGAATAATTAATAGGAGTGAGACGATGAAGGTTTTATCAATCGGGAATAGCTTTTCTCAAGACGCGCAAAGATACTTACATAGAATCGCGAAAAAGGACGGCGCGGAATTAAGAACGGTAAACTTAATGATCGGCGGTTGTTCTTTGAGAACGCATTACGTAAACATGTTGCAAGACAACGCAAACTACGGCTTGGGCGTCAACGGTGAAGATACCAGCTTTAGAGTGAGCATCGCGCAAGCGCTTGCTAGCGAAGAATGGGACGTCGTTACCCTTCAACAAGCAAGCCCTTTAAGCCCTGACTACGAAAGCTACGTTCCGTATATTGAACGCCTTGCAGAGTACGTGAGACAGTACTGTCCCAAAGCGAAAATATACGTTCATCAAACTTGGGCGTACGAAGACGGTAGCGCAAGACTTGAAAAAGTCGGTTACGAAAGCATGGAAGCTATGTTTAAGGATATCGAATTGTCTTACGATAAGGCGGCGGGCCGTATTAAAGCGGACGGCATTATCCCCAGCGGAAAGGCTATGCTCAACGCTGTAAAGCTCGGCATCGAAAAGGCGCATAGAGATACCTTCCACGCCGCGCTTGGCGTAGGTAGATACCTTATCGCTTTGACGTGGTACAAGGCGTTGTTCGGCAAGGATATTACGAATAACGACTTCGATGAGTTCGACGTACCCGTTTCCAAAGAAGAAAGAGAAATCGCAATTAAGGCGGTCAACGCTACCTTCGAAGAAGGCTTTGGCAAGAAACTTGCAGGCAAGACCTTCTTGTTCCTTGGCGATAGCTTGACGGAAGGCGTTCACGGCCCGTCCGTGTTATCCAACCGCTATACGGACGTGTTCGCAAAGATCAGTGGCGCAAGCGTTTATACTTACGGTATCGGCGGTACGCGTATTGCCTATCAGTTAAGACCGACGATATCTAATCCTAGACACGATATTTATTTTGCATCCCGCGTTCGTGATATGCGCGCAGAAGCCGATTACGTCGTCGTATTCGGTGGTCATAACGATATGGGCAACGGCGACGCGCCCCTTGGTAAGTTTGGCGATACTACGCCTATGACTTTCTACGGCGCTTTGCACGATTTATTCACAAAACTTAAAGCGAAATACCCGAAAGCGAAAATTATCGCGGTTACGCCTTTGAATCTCTTTAGTGAGTATAAACTTCTTAATTCAGTTGGCGCGGAAAGACCCGGTGGTATGAAAGCTTACGCCGATGCAGTTAAAGACATGGCGGAAAGATTCCAATTCCCTGTGCTTGACGCTCACGACGAATGGGAAATCACGACGAGTGATGAAGTATTGAAAGAAAAATATATCAGCGCGGACGGACTTCATCCCAACGATACGGGACACCGCTATATTGCCGAGAAGTTCTTGGAGTTCATGGAAAATTTGAAATAAGGGATTGTTAAAATGATACCTTTTAAGACGTATGCGGGACAAAAACATCCGATCGGATCGATAACGAAATCTGACTTTCGATTTCGCGCGCGAAGCACAACGGAAGACGAATGTAGAGAATACGCGGAAGCGCTTGAACAAGCAGGATATAAAAAACGCGCGGAAAAGGTAATTTCGGCAGGCTCGAAATATGACTATAACGTGAACTTGTTCTACGCCTACCAAAACCAAGAAGAAAACGTATTCGTGTTTTGGGACGCGTCGATATATACGATATTCGTTACCGTCGAGCCGTTGTCGGCTATTCCTGAAAATAAGATAATTATAACGGACAATCCTTCCGTGGCGAAAGCTACTTTATTTGAATTGCGCAGTGGGCTGTGTAGCTTAATTCAGCTTGAAAACGGCGAGTTTATCATCGTGGACGGCGGTATTAAGGACGAAGAAGCGGAAGCTCGTTTGTATGAATTTTTAAGGGAAAATTCGCCAAACGGACAACCGACGGTTGCTTTGTGGATATTTACGCATTGTCATAAAGATCATATCGGGTTGGCTACCAATTTTGTTCGTGATTATAAGGATAGGGTTTGCGTGAAATCGTTTGCTTATCAGTTCCCGAACTGCGATAAAGTCCAAGTGGCGATGGAAGACGTTGAATTGATGAAGACTCAAATCGACGAGTTTGAAGAGAATATAAAAAACGCTTATCCAAACGCCGTCGTTTATACGTTGCATACTGGACAAAGCTATTTTTATCCCGGTGTGGAACTTGAAGTTTTATGGTCGATAGACGATACATTCCCGTACCCGTATTTATCTTTCAACGATACGAGCGCGGCGTTCCGATTAAAGTTTAGGAACGGAAAGACGGTGCTATACCTTGGCGATTGCCAAAATGAAGTTTGTAAAAAAATCGCAACCAGATACGGCGACTATTTGAAGAGCGACGTGATGCAGGTGACTCATCACGGGCTTATCGGAGGCGATAAGGGCTTGTACGAGATAGTGGACCCTGAAATATGTTTTTGGGCGGTTTCGGAGAAAAACTTTATGGGCTTAAAGGAAAATCGCCGTTATCAATACTGTATCGGTGAAGGCGGTAGCGACTATAACGCGTATTTGCGAGATGAGAGTATTCGCAAAAGAGAGCATTATCATCACGGCGTAACAACAACGATAGAATTATAAAAAATTAAGCGAACCATGAAAAAGACTTTTGGATATAAAAGAGAAAGCAAACAAAACCCGTATATAGGGGTTGTAAGCTTTCAACATTTTAGAAACGACGAACTCTATTCGGATTTAATTGTAAAACCCGAAAACAATATGACGGAAACGGAACACGTGGAATGTTATCCCGTGCCCGCAACGACCGAAGAAAAAGGGCGTGCGCAAGGCTATTATCCGGATTCTTCCGTTGTGTATATTCGTATTTTATGGAAAGAATTTGAACCGCGTGAAAACGAATATAATTTTGCTTTTATCGAAGATATTTTAAGCAAAGCAAAAGAAAACGGGCAAACGCTTATGTTCCGCTTGATGCAACACAGCACCCGCGAAAGCGACGACGTGCCCGATTGGTTAAAGACGAAAATCGAATGTCCCGCTCGCCCCGAGGGAATGCGTGTAAAGGATTGCCCGAAAGATCCGAAGTTTTTGGAATATTTCGGCAGAGCTATTCGCGCGTTCGGAGAAAGATTTGATAAAGACCCTACGCTAGCGTTTATGGACATTTCATTGCCGGGCTCGTGGGGGGAAGGAAGCCACGTCGATTGGTTTACGAAAGAAGACTTGCAAAAGTTCGTCGATATCTACACGGACGTATTCAAAAACACTCTTTTAATCGGACAGACCTGTATCCCTTGGCTCGTGCATCATTCGAACGAAAAAACGTCTATGGGTTGGCGTGCGGATTGTATCGGCAGACCGAACTTGACCTATGAAATGTTGCCGCCGAAAGTGGAGAAAATGGGCGATATTTGGAAGAAAGGCCACGTATCGTTCGAGGCGTACTGGTGGCTTGGCGAATGGAAAAGACAGGGCTGGGATTTAGATAAAATTATCGAAACCTTGCTTTCTTGGCACGTAAGTACCTTTAACGCAAAATCCTTGCCTATTCCATTTGAATGGCAGGATAAGATTGAAG
>JAZQZK010000254.1:0-5174 GCA_045634025.1 Candidatus Scatosoma sp. | reverse complement strand
GTCAAACTCGTTTGAAATATGCTTACGACTTACGCATTTTTTTCGACTTTCTTTGCAAAAAAAAGTATCGTAATAAGGAAATTATTGATTTAACCTTGGAAGATATGGAAAATATCGCCCACAACGATATCGAGTATTTTTTAAGCTATTTATCCCACTACCGCTTTAACGGGAAGCGTTTATCCTGCGACGAGCGCGCAAAAGCAAGAAAGCTTTCTTCAGTCCGTTCTATGTTTAAGTATTTCTTCAATAAAGGCTTGCTTTCCGCCGATCAATCGGCAAAGGTCTCCACGCCAAAGATTCATGATAAAGAAATAATCCGTTTGAATAAGGATGAAATTTCCGAGCTTATCAACGTTGCGGAATTAGGCGACGGACTTTCAAAACACGCCGCTGGATATCATAAGAAGACGAAAGTTCGCGATACGGCGATTATTACCCTATTTTTAGGCACGGGAATCCGTATAAGCGAGTTAGTTGGCTTGGATAACGATAGTTTCGATTTCGATGAAAATTCCTTCATCGTAACGAGAAAAGGCGGAAATAAGGCGATTTTGTACTTTTCAGACGAAGTTAAGTATGCATTGCAAGAGTATATTGCGGAAAAGCAAAATGATGAAAAAGTACCCGAAAACGAGCCTGCGTTCTTTCTTTCTATGCAATATAAGCGCTTGAACGTTCGCTCCGTTGAAAATCTTGTCAAAAAATACAGTAAAATCGTAACTCCGCTTAAAAAAATAACCCCTCATAAATTAAGGAGTACGTACGGTACACGGTTGTATAATGAAACAGGTGATATTTATATCGTAGCAGACGTTTTAGGGCATCGCGACGTAAATACAACCAAGAAACACTACGCGGCGATTTCCGAAGATAATAGAAAAAAGGTTGCGAATAAGGTTAAACTTCGTAACGATGAAACTACCCCTTCCACTTCTTCTGAAACGGATAACGCTGGGGACAACGATTAATTTATGCAAAATAACCTTCAAAAAGAACTTGAAAAAATATACGTCATACAGCCTATAACAAAGGAAAATGCGGAAAGATACAGAGTTTTACACTCCGAGGCCGTCGCCTTGATTGAAAGCGCAGGCGCCGTGTATGCCGGTACGATTTATCAAAAGATTCGTGAAATAAATCCCTCTACTTTCGTCGGCGAAGGCAAACTTGAAGAATTAAACGAGCTTTTATACGGCTTGGACAATATTACTATACTTTTCAACGGCGAGCTTTCCCCTTCTCAAACGCTTAATATTTCTTCGGCGTTAGGTGATAGAAAAGTTATTGACCGCACCACTTTAATTTTAGATATTTTCGCGAAAAATGCAAAGAGTGGCGAAGGTAAATTGCAGGTCGAATTGGCGCAGTTAAAGTACCTTTATCCGAGATTAAAAGGCAAAGGGTCTGCACTTTCTCGTTTAGGCGGTGGCGTTGGTACGCGTGGTCCGGGTGAAACCCAGCTTGAAACGGATAGAAGATATATTCGTGTTCGGTTAAACTACCTTGAAAACAAATTAAAAGAAATAGAAAAACGCCGTGAATTACTCGTTGAACGTAGAAAAAAGGACAACGTAAAGACAATCGCTCTCGTTGGTTATACAAACGCAGGAAAATCTACGTTGATGAATTTGCTTACAGGCGCGGATGTTTACGTTAAAAACGAGCTATTTGCTACGCTTGACCCCACTTCCCGTTCCTTTACCATTAACGGCGTGGAGTTTATGCTCATTGATACCGTAGGTTTTTTGCAAGACTTACCGCATAATCTTATTCAAGCCTTTCATTCCACCCTTGAAAGCGCCTTAAATGCAGATTTGGCGTTGATTGTTTGTGATGGTCAAGACGAATACGATATGCAAATTAAAACAACGTTGGATACCTTGGAAGAGCTTGGATTTTCTTCAAACTCCCTTATCGTCGTGAATAAAACGGAAAATCTAAAAGATAAAAGTCTTTTGCCGTATAATAGCGTTGCAATTTCCGCAAAAGAAAATATCGGTGTTGACGAGTTAAAAGAAAAAATATTCAAGTTCTTTGAAAAAGATTTCCTTTTTTGCGAGTTGTTTGTTCCCTACGCGGAAATTTCCGCTTATTCCAAGCATAAGGATTTGATTATCGAACGAAAAAGCCACTACGAAAACGAAGGACTTTTTATCGACGGGATCGTGCCAACTACCCAGCTTTCTAAATTTGAAAAGTATATAATCGGAAAAAAATAAAAAAGCGGATGACCGCTTTTTATTTTTTATCCTTTATAATCTTCAGGATTTGTAAAAATTTTATCAATCTTAATAGAAGCAACGTCTTGTATATCAATACACTTACCGCAGTTGTCGCAGACTTTCGTGGGATCAAGGTCGCACGTTTCACATTCCAAACAACCGATGCAGTCTCTATCGTACAAGACGCAAGGTTCACCGTATTTTCTTTCCATAAAAACCCTCCTATTCGTTTACAATATAATTATATCAAAAAAAATAAAAAAATCAAGCATTTTCTATAAACATTTGTTTGCAAAAACTAAAAATTTATGTTATAATATAGAAAATACCATTTTTGGAGTGTTATTTTATGATTAAAGAAGAAAAATTGATACGGGTTATGGACTACATACTGAAATTTTCGGAAGAGAATGGTTACACCCCTTCCATTCGTGAAATTGCGCATGAATGTGGTATTAAATCCACCGCTACCGTACATAGCTATCTTGATATTTTGCATAACAGGGGCTACTTAAATAAAAAGGACAATAAAAAGCGTTCGGTAACCGTTGGTAAATGCAACGGTGTAAAAATTCCTTTGATCGGTACGGTTACGGCTGGTCAGCCGATTTTTGCCTATGAAAATTATGAAGATTATTACGATTTCCCTGTTAGTGAGTTTAAGGGAGATAATCTTTTCATGTTGCGCGTAAGCGGAACTTCTATGATTGATGCTGGGATTATGGACGGAGATAAAATTATCGTTCGTAAACAAGAAACGGCTGAAAACGGCGAAATCGTCGTTGCTTTGGTTGACGACTCCGCAACCGTTAAGCGTTTCTTTAAGCGCGACGGACATATCGTTTTACACCCTGAAAACGAGTCTTTATCCGATATGATTTATGAGTTTGGGGAAGTTTCCATTTTGGGTAAAGTAATCGGTTTAATGCGTAATTATCGCGCGTAAATTTTATTAAATAGCAAAAATTAAAATCTCGTCTTTTAGACGAGATTTTTTTATAAATTTTGCAAATAGAAAATTTCTTCTAAGGTGAGTTCACGCACTTCTCCGCGGTCTAACCCCGAAATGGTGAGTTGACCGATTTTTATACGTTTCAAAAACTCAACGTTTTTGCCGATTGCTTCAAACATTCTACGGACTTGTCTGTTTTTACCTTCGGTAATCGTGATGTGAACTTTGGTGTACGCCTTATTCGTTTCTACGATATGCGCTTTGCATTTTTTCGTTAAATAGCCGTCTAATTCTACGCCCGAACGAATGGGATTAAGGTCTTTTTCCGTTAAAGTACCTTCAATTCTCGCCATATACGTCTTGGGAATTTCCGTTTTGGGGTTAGTTAAACGATATGCAAGTTCCCCGTCGTTGGTTAAAATGAGAAGACCTTCGGTTGCATAGTCAAGTCTTCCAACGGGAAATACTCTTGCTCCGTTTTGCGGAAGATATTCCGTAACCGTTTTTCTGCCCCTATCGTCGGACAACGTACAAACCACGCCTTTTGGTTTGTTCATTAGATAGTAATATAATTTCTTTTCCTTTTTTTCAATGTTTTTTCCGTCAATACTAACAACGTCGCCTTCTTCAACCGTCATGCCTAATTGAGCGATTTTATCATTGATTTTAACGCGTCCTGCGCTAATCATCTCATCCGCGTGACGTCTGCTTGCGATTCCGTTATCTGCTAAAAATTTATTAATTCTCATTCGTATATCCTAATAAAATATTCTTCCTTTATAGTTTATATAAATTTGCCGAAAAAATCAACCGTTTTAAGAGATAGATTTCAATTTTTCCGCAAATTTCTTCTTTTTATCCTTTTCTTTATTTGTTTTCATTTCGTTTTTCTTTTGGGGACTCCTTGTTTTGAGTAACGTTTCTTATAATCTCCGTCGCGTGCTCGATTAAATTGTCGAGCGGTTCGTCGCTTACTCTGATTAACTGACAGGATTTTCCGTCGTCAATTAAAAATCCCATAGGTTTAAGGCTCACAACTCCGCCTGCTCCACCTGCAAAAGGAATCCCGTCAATTTCACGAATAACTTTGACTTTGCCGTATTCCCCACCGCCGGATAGATTTGCCGTAACGACCTTTGAAAAGGGAATAATTTGAAAACCGCTAACGGTATAAATCGGCTTTCCCATTACTGAATCTACGTTAATAAATTGTTGGAAAGTTTCGGCTGTTGCGTTGATTAAGTTGTTGATTTTTTTAGTTTTTCCTGCCATAATTGTTTTATTTTCCCCCTTAAGAATTGAAATAAATCGACTAAAAGTATAAAAATATTAAAAAATAAGGTACATTCCGCGTTGATCTTAAGAGTTTCGTTTTCCAAAATCCAAACGTTGAAATTGCATTTATTGAGTTGAGCGTCAAAATTTTTTGCAATATCGAAAATCCCTTCAAATAAACTCAACGGGACTAACCCTTCTACGCTCGATTCAATAATCGCTTTAATGGAAACAAGTTCGAAGGTTTTAATAAATGAGAATTTCTTTCGTTTAGCGTTGAGTTCTTTATATGGAAGTAAAATTGCTTTTTTATTCGTAACGTGTAAGGCGATCCCTTCTGTATATAAAGTTGCATATCCGCCGAATACCCTTAATATTTCATAGATTTTGATGCAAAATGCGTATTTTTTGCTTTTGAAATCAAGGTGTAAGCTTCCCGAAATAATAATTGGGAAAAATAGTATTATCAATAAAATTGAAAATATTTTGGTAAATAAAAACAATCTACCCATATCAACAATATGGGCAGATTGCTAAAATTTATGTAAAATTTCTCTTTTATTACCAGTTGGAATTATTCGATCTTGAAAAGGTCTTCGTCAACGTCCTTTAAAAAGTCGGGAACTTCAAAGCCTTCTTTTTGCGCTTCTTCCGTCATTTCTGCGTTTGCAGCGGCAACGAGATTTTCAGGGTCGTTTTCAGGATCGTAAACGTCTTTTTCG
>JAZQZK010000253.1:0-2789 GCA_045634025.1 Candidatus Scatosoma sp. | reverse complement strand
CGTACCATTGAAATAAACGTCCGCGTACGGCACACCTGCAAGTTCTACTCCGTCAAAACCTCTCTTCTTATAGAACGCTTTCTCACCAACGCTCGTCAAGTTCGTTCCGCAGTTGAAATACACTTTGGAAAGGCCGTTCGTGTTCAAGAACGCGTAGTTCGCGATCGTCTTCACGTTAGCGCCAATCTTAAGCGACAAAAGCGCGTAAGCGTTACGGAAAGCAGAAGCCCCGATGTATTGACAGTTAGCGCCCGTATCAAGCGATTTTACGCCAAGGTCGTTATAGAACGCTTCCTTTGCAATCGTCGTAACGGGTTGTCCTTGATAGGTGTCGGGAATAACGACGTCTTGCGCTTCGGTAAGCTCGTCAAGGAGCGACGCGATAACCGACACACCGCCCAAACCATAAGGGTTCGTGCCCGTATAATATACCAAATGCGACGTCTCGTCGATGGAAATACTCGATTGTTCGGTAGGTTTCTTCACAGACCATACGTCCGCAAGAATACCACCCAATCCAGTACTACCGAGCTGAAGGGTACCCGACCCGTCGATAACTTCTCTAATTCTATTACAACCAGTGAAAGGACCTTCTTCGCCACTAACCGCGCAGATAGGCACTTTTGCGCCAACGGTGATGGAGAAAACTCTCGTACATCTATAGAACGCGTTAACGGCAAGGTTTTGCATACTATCGCCAAGCACCAATCTACGCACGTGCGTGTGCCCTTCAAAGGCTCTCGAACCAACGGAAAGAACGCCGTTGCCAAGCTCAATACGTCTATTCTTCATCTTCAAATCGCCCGTGGGATCGTCCACGACCGCGAACGCGCGGTCAGCAATTTGAGTCGGCGCGCCGTCGGGAATAACGACAGCTTCAATCGCAACGCAGTTTGCAAACGCTTCAATGCCGATAGATTCTAACGACGTGCTAAAATCTACCGTCTTAAGCCACGTACAGTTATAGAACGCCCTTTTACCAATCGTTTTAACGGTATCGGGGAACTCAATTTTTCTAAGCTTAGAACATTTTTGGAAAGCGCTTTCGCCGATAGAAACAAGGCCCGAAGGCAAGTCAATCGAGTTAAGTAAGATACAGTTCATAAACGCGCCCGAAGGAATACTCGTCACGCCGTCGCCAATCGTCACCGACTGCATATTCACGCAGTTATAGAACGCGTCTTCGCCAATCGACGTGATCGAATCGGGAATAATTGCTATACCAAGCTCGTCATCCCCACTAAACGCGCCAGCCGCAATCGCCGTAACAGGCTTACCGTTGTACTCGGAAGGGAACTCCAAAAGCCCCGAATCGTCCGTACCACGCCCTAAAATCGTGTAGCTGTCGCCAACCAATTCATAGGTGAAATCCGCAACGTCGCCGTTTTCTGCAGGATCGTCCGTAGGGAATTCGCAAGCCGAAAGCCCAAAAGCGAACGTCAACGCGCAGGTAGCCGCAAGACCAGTTAATAATTTCTTTTTCAAATTTTTCATATTTCCCTCCGAAATTTCTTTCGATTTTTTTCAATTTTAATTGACAGGTCTAAAAGACCGTGATATAATATATACACATTTTGGTTAAAAAAAGGAATATATATATGTCTTATTATAACTTAAAACACAAAATCCAACCACTCGGACAAAGCATGGGCCCATTACATACCCACGATTTTTACGAGCTTGAATTCTTAATCTCGGGCGAACGGTTATACTTTTCAAAAAGCGAAATGTATAAGCTCCAAGCCCCGAGCCTTTTGGTACTCCCTCCCCGCACGACGCATAAGTTTGAGTCCAACGGTTGCGAAGTGTATACCCTTCAAGTCTCCAAAGAAAGCTTAAGCGAAGACCAGCTCAACTTCCTAAATTTTCTTGCAAAAAAAGGCGTCATACATTTCCCTCCGCAAAAGCTCTCGCCTTTACAAAACACGTTCGAAAGCATGCAAAAAATCTACGACTCCTTCCCCTTTAATAGTTATAAAAAAATGACCTTTAATATCCACTTTGGTAGATTGTTATACGCGTTCTACTCGTCGGCGAATATCCAAGACGAAGAAACCCGCTACGCGCTCGTATCCGACGTCTCGTCGTCCACCGCGCCTATCATCTTAAAGGTGCTTGACTATCTTCATAATCATTATAAAGAAGACTTCTCTTTAGACGAATTATGCGAACGTTTCCACGTTTCTAAATCCTACCTGTCTTCTACCTTTGCAAAAGCTACGAATACCACCATTTTCCAGTACAAACTCTCCCTTCAATTAGAAGAAGCCAAACGCTTGTGCCGTGAAACTAAATATTCCTATGACAAAATTGCAGAACTCACAGGTTTCTCTTCAGGCAATTATTTCAGACTGATTTTCAAAAAACACGAAGGGCGAACCCCCAATCAGCACCGCTATAACTCCCTTGAACAACGCAATAAACATACTTGATATTACGTTACTTAAAATATACTAAAACTTGAATTAAGCCATTCCGTAACTAACCAAAAAGGAAAATTACGGAGTGGCTATATTCATTGTTTTTATCCACCCCCGCGAAACCGCGGGGGATTATTGTTTGCCGTTAGAATAATTCTTTTACTTTATTATTCTTATTAGTTCCTATTAGTTACCCCAAACGAGTTGGTTGTTGCCATCCAACGACCAGCAACCAGTGTTTGCAAGGTTCGTATAAGTCGTGTTGTAAGTATACAATGCGTCAAACGAATTATAACGATATGCGCCCATCATAAGAGCTCTAGCACGGAACGAAGTCGGATCGTAGCCATGTCGTTCTGTGAGCCAAGG
>JAZQZK010000252.1:0-5665 GCA_045634025.1 Candidatus Scatosoma sp. | reverse complement strand
ACACCGCTAACAAGCTCTAATATTTCATCGCCAAACTCCGCCTTAATATCTTCAGCTGTGAAGATTGTATCTTCGATAACGTCGTGCAAAAACGCAGCGGCAATCGTCGCGGAATCAAGCCCTAAATCAATCAAAATCTCCGCAACGGCGCAAGGATGGATAAAATACGGCTCGCCAGAAGCGCGCTTTTGGTCAAGGTGCGCCCTTTTTGCAAAGTTATACGCCCTTAAAAGCAGGTCTCTTTCTTGTTGTGGATAGGTATTTATTTTTTCTAACGTCGTTTCCATACCTTCTTCCTGTATCTCCAAAATTTCTCGTTATCTCGTACCTGCCTGCCACCTACGGCATTTTAGCTAAAGTATTTCCTTCCAAAAACCTTCTTATTCGCCTTTGAGAATTTTAACCTTTCTATAAATCGCGGAATCGTTCAAATCGGCTTTTACGCCACGGTAAATGGTCAACCCACCTTCGTCAAACGAGATAAGCCCCAAATCCTTGAATACGTTAAGCGCGAACAAGAACTCCCGCCTATCAAAGCCCAAACCTCCGCAAAGCGAAACTAATTTTTCCGCCGTTTCACCGTTTAAGGAGTTGACTTCCCTTCTCAATGCGGAAAAGATTTCTAATAACGTTTCACGCTCGGTATCAAGCTCTTCAAACATCTTATAACCGCAAATTTCATTGTTCACGTAAACGCGTTTCCCTGCGATTGCCGATATATTAAAATCGGACGGCGTGTCGAGAAACACAAACTCTTCAAAACCCGACAAATCCGCGTCAGCGTTCGGAGAAACGATTAAAACGTTCGACAAGTTCCTTGACGAAGGATTGAACAAATCACAACCAAACGAACCAAGCTCGTCATAGAACCGCAAGGTGCGTCTATCGGATGCAATCAAGCAAAGCCCGTACGCGCATTTTTCGCGCCTTTCTTCGACAAGACTCTTTATTTCGTCCGTTGAAAGCTCGGTCGTCTCAAACTCCACGTTATCGGCGTAGAACCGAGAAATTGCGTTCGCGAAAATACTTTCCGCGGTATTCCTGCCCGTACGCCCGTCGTATAAAAGGTCACGAACGTAGCCTTTCACGTAGTCCTTACCACGGAAATGGGATATACCCACTTCAAAAACGATTTTTTTACGGACGTCGCTTTCGAGAATTTTCAAGTTCTTAATACCTGAAAAATACATCAAATCGATATACTCGCAACGAATGGAAAGATGTGGTGACATCTCTTTAATCGGGCGAACGAAACAACGCTCGGTCTCAATCGAGAACAAAGGTTTTCTATGCCCTACGCCGTAGGGCTCCATCGCCACAAGCTCTCTTGCGAACTTTTCCGAGAACGGCGCGTCTATTTCTTCGCAAACGTAGATGCGTTGCTCAAAGTCTTCCGCCGTGTAGTTTTTCGCAATATCTTCATTCAAAGCCCTTTCAAGATTTTCAAAGTTCTCTATTTTAATATTGATACCCGCCGCTTGCGCGTGACCGCCAAACTCTTCAATGTACTCCGAACAGTTCTTTAAGGCGGTAAAAATATTGATATTCTCAATACTCCGCGCGCTACCTTTAAGCATATCGCCGTGATGAACGAAAAGTAAAGTCGGACGGTTATACTCTTCAGAAATTCTCGCCGCTACAATCCCGATAAAGCCGGTGTTCCAGCTCTCGTCGGAAAGCATAATCACGTTCCCGTACGCGCCCTTTTCAAGCAATTTTTGCTTTGCGGATGCGTACAACTCATCACAATACTTTTGACGTTCGGTATTATACGCGCAAAGCTTGACCGATAAATCGTAAAGCTCTTTAGGATCGTCGGTCGTGAACAATCGAAAAGCGGCTTGCGCGTCCCCCATTCTGCCAGCCGCGTTAATTCTCGGCGCGATGTTAAAGGACAACGTCTGCGCGTTTATTCCGTCGTAAGTCTTGGCTATTAACCCCGAGAAACAAGGACGGAGATTTTTATTAAAAATTTTCAAGCCCTCTGTTACGATATCACGGTTCTCGCCAAGTAAAGGCACGCTATCCGCAACCGTAGCAAGCGTTGCAAAGTCAAGGTACTTATACGCCTTCTCGCCAAGCAACGCGCAGGCCACTTTGAAGGCTACGCCCGCCCCGCAAAGATTATCGTAAGGATAATCGTCGTCGAGCTTGGGATTGACAATCACGCAATCGGGTAAGCGTTCAGGAAGTTCGTGGTGGTCGGTTACGATAACGTCCGCGCCCAAATCGTAGAGATATTGAATTTCATCCGCACAGGAAATACCACAGTCCACCGTGATAAAAAGTTCAGGCACGCAATCCTCGAAAATCCTATCAATCGTTTCTTCGGAAAGCCCGTACCCGTCAGAACGCTCCGGCACGTAAACGCGCGGTTCAACGCCAAACTCTTTAAGCGCGTGATACATAATCGCGCAAGCGCATACGCCGTCCGCATCGTAATCGCCAAAAACGACGACCGTCTTTCCTTCGTCCCTTGCCTCTTCAAGCATTTGCACCGTTTCACGCATACCGCGCATCAAAAACGGCGAAAGGAAATTACTCGCCGACGGATTCATAAAGCTTTGGATTTTCTCTTTGGTATCAAATCCCCTCGCATATAAAATCCGCGTAACGTTCTCAGTCAAGCCCGTCGTTCTTGAAAGACTGGAAATACTATTCAGTTGTTCTTCCGAAAAGGAATATTCAGGAACGATTTTTTTCATAACCTAACCTTTGACGTTTGTGTGTTTATTTTTGTTACCGTGTTCGTTGCCGAACTATTGACTATCGTTAAAACACGGAGTATATACGCGTTTCGCTCTTCCTAGCAAAACGCCATACCGTTAAAACGCGGAGATGCGATGTATATACGCGTTTTGCTCTTCCAAGCGAACAAGTTTACCGTTAAAACGCGAAGATGCAAGCAAGACACGAAGAACGCGGATTTCCCGATGGGAGTGTACTAATGCGTACACGAGCAAGGGAAAACGCAAGTTCGACAAAGCATTGCGACGTATATACGCGTTTCGCTCTTCTAAGCAAAACGCCATACCGTCAAAACGCGGAGATGCAAGCAACCCAAGACGAAGCAAGGGAGCGTACAAGTAGTACGTGACCGAGCGACAACGCAGGATTGCGTAGTATATACGCGTTTCGCTCTTCCTAGCGAACCACTATTAAAAAGCGGGCGGGATTACTGCACATAACCCCCGCCCGACCTTTTTTCTTTGTGAGAGATACGAACGCCGAGCATTAATTTTACGCGTTCATTACTGCTCTTTCGAGACCTATGCAATAAACTGCTTACGATCTCTTATAATCATATCTTGCGCGTTGCGCTTCTTTCGCGTCCGCAGCTTTCTTTACCACAAGGTAAAGCGCAGGAGCGAAGAAAAGCGATGCGAATACGCCTGCTACAACGGAGAGCAACGCAACCGCTGCAAACCATCTAACCGCGCTAGTTGCAACTGCGCCGAAAATTACCAACGCAACGATGCTTGCAAGCGCAAATCCCTTTACCTGCTCTACTGCAACGCTAGAATTTACCAACGTTTCAGCGTCCACTTTCTTATCTTCCTTTTGAGCCTTGCGAACGTTGTTCAACGTGAACATCGCGCAAACCGTCGTGAAGAGAAGGTTGAAGAACAATACGAAAACCCAGTTATCCGTCGTCGGCATTCTAGTAATTGCGATAAGCGAAGCGGTGAGAGCCGCGCTTACGCCAAGACCTACGAACAATGCCAAACCGCTCGTGTAGTGATGACGAATGGTAACGTACAAGCAAGCCACTACTGCAAACACAGCGGTTGCGATAACCGCGCGGATTACCGTATTATCAGGCGTTTTATTAAGCGCCTTTTCGGAGTTCTTTACAACTCTGATAGCCGAACCTGCTAACACGTCTTCGCTATTCGTTGCCGTCAAAGCATCGAACTTCGCTTGAAGGCCGTTAACGATAGCGTCGGTGATTTCTACGTCGCTAGCAAAAACGTACACGAGTTCACTTTCGTCGCCGTACATTTCAGCGTTCATATCGTATTTGTATTTAACGTTGTTTTCGGAGAAGAAAGTTTCTGCAACGTCTTCTACCTTATCAACGTGTTGCGAATACACGTATTGATTTACCTTAATCGTCAAGGTGTTCACGTCGTCGTTCGTTGCGTTCACGGCAAACCCGAACACAGCCATACAAACAACGCCAACCGCAACGATCACCGCGGTAATAATAGACAAAAGCTTAAACTTAGAAACACAAGCCTTTACGAACTTATTCATCGTCTTCTACCTCCTTTCTTTCGAAATGGAAATACTTATACTTGTCCTTTGCAGCGGACATATACAAGTAGTTGATAAGACGTCCCCAAAGCAAGTTGCAGAACGCAGCTGTCACAAGACAAATCAACGCTTGTAACGCCATGGTGTAAACCCCGCCAACTGCCGTAAGGAAGATAAGCGCGCCGACCAAAAGTACCACGTAGGTATCAATGGTTTCCCAAAGCGTAGCCTTGTACGCAGCGCTCATTGCCGATTCAGGTCTTCTACGTTCAATACCTGCTTTGCATTCGTTGTAAACCTTCACGTTGAAGACGTTGACAAGAACAAGCCCAAGCAAGAAGATGAGTACGCTACCCACCGAAACTTCGAACGCGCCCTTCGAAATAAACGCGAAGCAAAGCGCAACGACTACTAAATAGGAAAGCGTCGAATACATACAGCTTACACCGTAACCACGGTAGAACACGATAGGAAGAACGATCGCAAGCACGAGCACAACGCCAAGCGCGATATACAAAAGCGTAAGCGCGTTTTCGCCGTAAACAGGCTTGAACGTGCGAATGCTATCGCTAGAAATGCTCGTGAAAGAAATTTCCGAAGCCCCGTCTTCAAGCGCGGAGTTAAGCACGATTCCCCAAGTTTGGAAAACGTCCAAATAATCAACGTTATAAGCCATCATAACTTCGCCGTCATCAGAGATGAAATCGGAGTAAACCTGCAAAATGGTTTCTCCGCCAAGCGTTACGTTCACAGTCGTAGCGGAATCGCTCGTAGCCGTGGACGCCGTCAAATCAGACTTAAGCCCCTTGAACAAATCTCTACCAGCCTTGGTGAGTTTCATTTCAACGTAAGCAACTTGTCCGTACTTACTGCTAACCTTGAAGGATTTAACGTAATCGTTAATATCCGCATCTTCAAGTTCTTTCAAAACTTCGCCGTCTTTTTGAAGTTCAAGTTCGCCAACGTTCGCGTAAATTTGGAGCGCGGTTGCGTAATTAACTTCAGACGCAGGGAGTTCCACGCGGATAGCGTAATCGTCAACGACCGCCACGCGACTTGCGGAATAGCCCTTTGCTTCTACACGGCCTACGACAAGCTCGGTAGCTTTCGCAAACTGCGTTTTGAATTCTTGAGAGATAGTCTCTACGCTAGCGGTATCTTCGTCGTCGAAGATAGAAGTTTCCGCTTTTTCAAGGTACAAACCCTTATAAGCCACGTAAGAGTTCTTATACTCTTCTTTTTCCGTCGTATCGGAAATATTCTCGTAGTTGTTTTCGTATTCCGATGCAGGAATAACGCCTTGGGGATAATAGTAGGTGTAATAACCACCGCCTAAATCCGAGCTGAGCGCGAATTGATTAACGACAGGATTCCACGTCTTGTACGTACCGTCCACAGGGAAGGGAAT
>JAZQZK010000251.1:0-3317 GCA_045634025.1 Candidatus Scatosoma sp. | reverse complement strand
AGCGTAGGGATCGAAAAGCGATGTGTCGTTTTCGTACCATACGCTATCTTCAAAGAATTTTGCTTCTTCGCTTGCGCCTACGTCGTGCCAACCGACAACGTAACCTGCAATTCGATAATAGCAAAGGTCTTTTACATAGCTTATCTTTGAGCGTAACGAATGAACGGCAACCTGCTTGCAATACCACTTTCTGTATTTGTGTCGAACGGCAACCGTAACTTTGACAAGCTCGCCTTTCCATACGGCAAGATAGGCGTAAAATCTGCTATTTCCGCAGGGCGTTTGATAACGCTGCTTATCCTTGCGTTTGATATTAGCAATCATATATTTGGGGATAGGTTTTATATCTTTTTGGGTAATCATCTTAAATGTCCTCCTCGTGGATAGTCAGTTCATCACCGAAAATTTCAATGAGTTTGCAAAGCGCAGACGATTCAAACGCTTTCGAGCGTTCGCGCATTTCGGCAAGTTCGGTTTCGTCCGTTTCGTCTATTTCATCGGCTTCGGGTTCTTCTTTCGCTACGCGGTAAAGTGTTGCTTCGTTGCTTTCCACAACGACAAGCTGGTGTTTCTCGGCAATTTTCTTGAAATAATTATCCGAAGCGTGGTACGGAAAACCGACCATCGGCACGCGTTCTTCAAGCCCGCAATCGCGCCCCGTTAAGGTAAGTTCGATTTCGTTTGCAAGCATTACCGCTTTATCCCCAAACACTTCAAAAAAATCCCCAAGCCGGTAAGCAATTACCGCCTGGGGATATTGTCTTTGGAAGCCGATATATTTTTGATACAATGGGGAAAGCTGTTGAAAAGGTACGGTTTTCTTTTCTTTGACGGGTTCTAAAATTTCGCCCGTTTCTTCGTCGATTTTCATATCCGTTTCAGTTTCTTCATCGGACGTTTCGTCAATCACTTCTTCAACCGTTTCTTCGGCGCCTTTATCGTCCGCGTTCATCATATCGAAAAGTGAAATTTGAGCCTTTTTAGGCTTCGGTTTTTCTTGAATGACGGGGGCAGGTATGGGTTTATATACGGGTTTCGGTAGTTCGTACTTCGTTCCGTCCTCGTTATAAAGCGTGCCTTCGATTTCGTTTTCTTCAAAGTAATGCACCGCCCAACCAAACACGGTTTCGTCTTCCGTGTAGTCGTCGCCGCTCTCACGCGCTTTTTTACACGCATACGCCCAAAAGCCGTCTAAATCTTTCTTGTTGATAAGCGTTTTTCCGTCTTTCTCAATACGCACGCCGTTGTTGATTTTTTCTGCGAGGACTTCGCTTGCGTTTTGCTCTAAATACGTTTTTATCCGACGTTGCGAGCCGTTTTTCGTTTCAAGATTTAAGATAATCATCGTTTTGCTCCTTTAATAGATTTCAATTAAGCCTTCGCTGTATTCTTGGACGTAATAATCACCGAGATATTTTCCGTAGGCTTCAAAGTCGAAAAAGTCTTGCAGGCTTTCGGGGATTTCTCTGTCGTAACCGCACGAAGAAAACATTTCCCGTCCGTAGTCGTCCCAATCGTAACCTTTATAAATGTTGATATCGTCGTCCCAATTTTCGCCTTGCTCTTTTACGCGTTCTTCAAAATCAGAAAAGCATCGTATTTCCAAATACGCCTGCATTACGTCGAATTTATAATCATTATCCAAAACGCCGCTTTCTTTTAAGATATTGAAAAGCCGTTCGGGGTGCATATAATCCCAGTTGGTAGAGCTATCTTCAATGCCTTCAATGTCTTGAATAAACAGTTCCTCGTCGATACCGTCAAGCTCAAAGCCTTGCTTTTTAAGTTCTTCTTCAATTTCTTCCCAATCGTAATAATCGGAAAGGTCAAGCCATTTAGAACCGAGTGCGCGTTCGTTACATTCGTTATACGAACCCCAAGAGCCAATAACAATAGAAATAGTGTTGTTTTTCATATATTTTTCCTCCTTTTTATGCAATACAACAATGGTCGAATATCTTTCTGCGTAAGGTTTGATATTCGTAATAATCGTCCACGGTTACGTGTACTTCGTTATAATTAAAATCCACGTCGTAGGACAGGTTTACGCAAAGGAATTTTTCAAGAAATTCCAAAGTTTTCACGACTTCAAAGATGTCGTCAGGGTTGAGAACGGTAACTATTAAATTGCCTAATTCTCCGTTAGAAATGAAATCAATTTTCATAAGTGAAACTCCTATATATTTTTTATTTTCCCTTTCGGGCAAGGGCGAAAAGTGCATAGGAAAAAGAGGCAGGCAGTTATGCGTCGAGTGTGTTTGCCGAATGTCAACGAAAAGAGAAACGCAGGACAAAATTTTTTGTCCGTAAAATAAAAAAAGCCGAGCTGTAAGCCCGGCAATTTCAGTCAGTTGCAAAAAATTTTTCCCGTTGACATTTGGATTTTTCCTATGCGACGCTACGCCCCCGAAAGGAAAAATATATATGCTTCGTATCAGAAAGGAATTTCTTTCCAAATTCCTGCTTTATATTCATTTTTCGTAATCGGTTTTATTTCCCAAAACGGGTTGACGATAGGACGGTTTGTTTCCCGTTCGCGTTGCGGATATTTACGGTAATACTCTAACGATAACAACGCCTGCTTGTAAGTATAGGTCATAAAGTAGCGGATAAAAAGACGGCCACCGTTTTCACGGTAGCCGATCTTGTAGCCGTAGCGATTATTTGTTTTCATTGTTTCGCTCCTTTTCCCAATAGGCAATATGGTTTTCAAACTTGCCTTTGAGATAATCTATTTCATTGATACAACGGGTGTAAAGGTCGATTTTCGCCGTGGCGTAATCGTCTATATAATGCCCGTAATAATACGCGCCGTTTGCGTAATTCCAAGTAACGTATTTTTCTTCCGTTTCGTGTTTTCCCAAAACGTACTCATCTTCACCGATAATCACGCTTTGAATAATAACGTAATGCGCATTTTTTCTTTCGTTTTCAGTAGTTTTCATTTTGTTTTCCTCCAAGTGTTTTTTGATTGATTTTATAATATAAATATGGTAAAATAATAAAACCCCCGTTCGCAAGGACATAAGCCCAAGCAAACGGGAGCATAGGTTGATTTTTAGTCGGATATTGAAAAGACTGCTTTTAAGTAATTCGGGGCGATAAAAAGGTTCGGATTTGTTACCTTCATCGGCACCAAAAAAGTCGTATCACAGTGATACGACTTTTTTTATCCATTACGGAGTAATGGTATATCATCACGCAACTTGTTTGCGTGTATATCATCAAAAAGAGCGAATTTTTCGCTCTTTTTTTGCATATCATCACGCTTTAGCGTGTATTTAACTCCGTAATGATGATATACAATGCTTTGCATT
>JAZQZK010000250.1:0-4165 GCA_045634025.1 Candidatus Scatosoma sp. | reverse complement strand
ATGTCCACACGCCACGAAGAAAACGCTCGTTCTATCGTTTATACCAAGGGCGCGCTGGAGAGTATTCTTCGTCACACGACGCATATTACGGACGGCGAAAACGTAAGACCTATCACGGACGCGGACGTTGAGAAGATTTATTCCGCAAATAAGGCGTTTAGTGATAAGGCGTTGCGCGTACTTGCGCTTGCGTACAATACTAAAACCGAGCTTGCAGAAGAAGATTTGATTTTCGTTGGGCTCGTTGCTATGATCGACCCGCCCCCTCCCGAAGCAAAACCTGCCGTTGCGCAGTTCAAGAGCGCTGGCATTACTACCGTTATGATTACGGGCGACCATAAAGATACGGCGTTTGCAATCGCAAAAGACCTTGGTATTGCGGAAACTCCCGATCAATGTATGATGGGTACGGAGATTGATAAACTCACGCCCGCTGAACTCCAAGAGGTTTGCAAAACCGTCCGCGTGTTCGCGAGAGTTTCGCCTGAAAATAAGGTGCAAATCGTCAAGGCGTTTGAAGCCAACGGCAACATTTGCGCTATGACGGGCGACGGCGTAAACGACGCGCCTTCGTTAAAGGCGGCGGATATCGGTATCGCGATGGGTATTACGGGTACGGACGTTGCCAAGAGCGCGGCGGATATGGTACTCACCGACGACAACTTCGCATCCATTGAAAAGGCGGTGGAAGAAGGTAGGGGGATTTACGCCAACATTAAAAAGACGGTTGTGTTCTTGCTTTCGAGTAATATCGCCGAAGTGCTTGCAATGTTCTTCATTATTTGTATCGGTTTCCCTGCTCCGCTTATCGCAATCCATTTGCTTTGGGTAAACCTTATCACCGACTCCTTGCCCGCTATCGCGCTTGGTATGGACCCGAAAGATAAGAATATCATGCGCGAAAAACCGCGTGATCCTAACGAAGGAATTTTTGCTAACGGCGGACTTACGCGTACCGTACTCTACGGCGCAATCATTACCCTTGCGGTGTTACTTGCTTACTTCTCTTGCGGTGTAATGAACGGCGCAACGAGTTTAAGGGAAATGAAAGCATTGTTTACTGGTAACGAAGACGTGCTTCACCAAGCTCAAACGATGGCGTTTACGACGCTTGCGCTTTCCGAACTCTTCCACATGCTCGGTATGAGCACGGGTGACCGCTCGGCGCTTAACGTGTTCAAGAACAAGAACGTTATGATGCTTATCGCATTCGTTGCAGGCTTTGTTCTTCAATTATTAGTAATCGAAGTAGGGGTTGTCCGTTCGATATTCTCCACGGCAAACCTTTCGGGAACGCAATGGCTTATAACCGCAATTCTCTCCGTTATTCCGGTGGTTGCGCACGAGATTATCGTTGTCGTTAAGAAGTTTCTTAATAAATCGAAGAAGGACAACTTAGCTGAATAAAATACGCGAATAAATACGCCCTAAAACCGAGTTTGGTTTTGGGGCGTAAACTTCATCGGCTTATAATAAATAGGGGAAATAAAGCCAAATAAACGCGAAGAAAAAGGAGTTTGCTTACTGCAAACTCCTTTAATGATATTTGATTTTAGCTTGCGATTGAGTCAAGAACTTCTATAAGCTCTTTTACGGTAAGCTCGCCTATGGGGCTGGTAGAGCCCGGCAAAGTCTTAGCGAGAGTTTCTTCTTTCAACTCCAAAAGTCCGTTTGAGGTTAACTCAAATAGAGTAGCATTTCTAACGTTGTACGTCATATTATCAACGAGCAACGCCATGTTCGTAAGATAATGTTTCTTTTCAGGATGCGTATTTGCCGCAGGGTCGGAATCGGTCAAAAGGAAGAACCAAGTACCCGTCAAAACAAGTTTTCCTTCGCAGGAGCTATTACTTTCTCCGACATGTGAGAAGGTACCGTCGACATTCTTTTTAAGTGCGTGATTACAGTCCCCAAGGAAATATTCGTTGACCGTGCCCGCGTATTCCGAAGTGTATTCTTTGTCTGTATAATACTTTCCGTCGGTAGGGTTTTTGTAAAGAAGAGTGGAGATAAGTTCATTATCTTCGTTAAAGTATGCCTTCTTGTAAACGTCATCTGCGAATACGTCTTCGACTGCTAACTTGCTAATATCTTCGCTGATAGAAGTAAGGGTGGAGTTCTTCAAATGCTTTAAGATGAAGTTCGTGTCTGCCTCGTCGCCGATTATTTCTTTAAGGGTAAGGGTGTTGATTTTATTTGCAATCGCATTGCCGCCAATCGATTCGCCTTTTAAGGCTTTCAAGATTGCAGGGGAATCGTCGGTGATGGTAATAATATCTTCAAGCTTAAGATTTTGAACGTTGGCGCTAAAATCATTGATCTTCCAGTCCTTCATGGTGGTTAAGATCATACTGCTAGCGCATTTCTCTTCGCCGAGCGCATCAACGAGTGTTAAATTTTCAATTTTTGAAGCGAGCGTATTTTCGCCTTCTCCGCCGATTGTAGCATTTGCTAAAAATTTAAGGATATGAGGAGTGTCTTCTTTGGTGGTGTCAATAACGTCGCCGATGGTTAAGGAGTCAAGGAAATCGCCTTTCGTAAGGTCGGCAACGGAACGAGCTTTTGAATCGTCGAGTACGGGGGTGCCGCTTGCGTTTTCGCTATAGCCTTCGCCGTATGCGATTTTAAGAAGGAGTTTATTAGACGTATTGTTTAATTTGAGTACGACGGGGAGTTTTAAGGTTTGAATAAGCTCTTGCGCGCCACCGTCGTTTATAAGGTCGGAAATCGTTCTATCAATGGGTTTACCATCTTTAACTTCGGGTTTAACTACGCCGTTATCAATCGTGTAATTGCCGTGAGCAAGCGAAAGCATGATAGGGTCGGAAGTTGAGCTCAAACTAAGAACTTCGCTAAGTTTCATATCGTTGATGAGATTTGTTGCGTTTTGACCTTTCAAGTCGTTAATCGTAGTAGCGGACTTGCCTTCTTTGAGAACGGGTAAGCCGTTTTCGTCTTTCTCATAGCCCGCAAGCGAGAGAAGGATGGAAGGGGTGGAAGAGTTCATGTTCAAAACGTTGAAAAGTTCCATTTGGTTGACTCTGGTTATAACGTCTGTTCCTTGTACCACTGCGCCGATAGTCAAGCCTTTATGTTTTTGGATGACTCCGTTTTTGTATGCGTGGTAGTTGGAAGGAGTTGCTGCGTCTTGTACTAATTGATAAAGGAGAGTTTGCGTTTCACCGCTAACCTCATACACTTCGTAGGAATAGGTAAGTCCGCCTTCGTTAGCGGGCGCGGCTTGGTATTCCTTAATGATCGTTTTAACGCCAAGCGATACGTTTTCGTGAATCCATTCTTCGCCGATTTTTTCAAATACTTTCTTGTCCCAGTCGGTAAAAACGTTTTCGTTTAATACGTAGGTAAGGGGTAACGCAACTGCTTTGTTTTCTTCGTTGACGGTATAGTGTACGCCTTTTTTACCGTAGTACAAGGAACACATCAAAGCATCGTTGCCAGATACGCCACTGCCTACCGTATTTACGATGTCCGCGATAGGGGTGTTGTAAATTTTCTCTACCAAGTAACCGCCTGCGTTCGTCAAATTCAAGGCGAGAATCTCTTCTTTCGTAATGGAAATTCCAAATTCTGCCGCTTTGTTTATTAAGTTTCCGAGATTCTTGTCTAAGAACGGGGAGAGATTTACGAGGTCACCAACGTTTTTCGCGCCGTCTTTAAGCCCGATTGCCGTTGAACCAACGGTTTTGAGCGCGTCAAGCAAGGTGAGCATTGCCAAGTCTTCGTTTACGTAGTCAAGAAGATCTCCAGGGATATTAGCGCCCGTGCTTTCAACGGTGCTAAAAATTTCGTTAAGGGGTTTCTTTAAGACGAAATACCCCACGGCAGCGACACTGCCGATAATGGCGGATACGCCCATTATCATACCCATAAAAAAGGCGACGATTTTTCCAACGAATCCGCCTTTCTTTTTAACGATTACTCTTGGCCTTATATTTTGCATTCTAGCCATAAAAACCTCGCTTTGCGTTACTAACTCCGCATACACATAATATTTCTTTTACATTATATATTATTACATAAAAAAAATCAAGCGTTTATAAGAACTTTTAGTTTAATTTTTTTATTCTTTGAGAAAATTCCTTTGCTTGATTTTCCGAAAGATAATAGGGAAAATAAAACGCTAAAAACCGCCTTAAACGCGTAC
>JAZQZK010000249.1:0-11341 GCA_045634025.1 Candidatus Scatosoma sp. | reverse complement strand
AATATGCTCGGCTTTCATTCTATAAAACCCACAGGAAAAGATATAGCGTTCGAGCTCAGGTTGGGTGAGCGTGAGCATGGCTTGGGGAGTGGAGTGGTTTTTGAATAACACCTCCGTAACCTTATTCACGCGCTCGTCCGTGCATTGAGCGGACAGTACCACCGCCACTAAAAGTTCGTAGGGCGTGGAGTATTTAAGCGCAGGTTTTGCGTCGGGATATAAGCGTTCGAGCTCGGCTATCGCCGTTGTTTTGTCGGATTTCTTCATGTCTTTAGTATAGCATAACAGGAAGAATTTTGCAACAAATTCTCCCTGTCTTTTTTAGTTTATAAGCGTTGAATTTTATTCGGGAAATTCCCCTTATTTCACCACGTACGGGACTACCGTCATTCTACCACCTCTAAAATCGGTCTTGTAAAAACCCTTGAACGTCGTATATTTCGCAGACACGAGCACGGCTTTGGCACGAACAAACACTCGCTCTTCAAAGCGCACGCAAAGTCCACAACCTATCCTTGCTTCCTTGGGCGCGGTAACCGTTTCCGCTATCACGCCGTAGCGTTTTAAGCGTTGCGCGTAGTCGAGGCTTTCCGACCTCGAACGGAATACTGCAAGTATCATCATTTTTGTCATACCTACCCTTTTTCAGGAATACTATATTTTATGAATTTCCGTTAGGTTTTGCCACAAGACCTTTCTAAAAGTAGGTGTGTTATGATTTATTTCGACAACGCCGCCACGGGCGGTAGAAAACCCGACAGGGTGCTTTGCGCGGTTAAAGGCGCAATCTCGGTTTGCGCGAATCCCGGTAGAAGCGGGCATAAACTTGCCCTTAGTTGCGCGAATAAGACGCAGGATTGTAGAAACCTTTTATCCGACTATTTCGACGGCTACGGTTTTGATAGGGTGGTCTTCACCAAGAACTGCACGGAAGCTCTAAACCTTGCCATTCTCGGTACGCTTAAAAAGGGCGACCACGTCGTTACAACTTGTCTTGAACATAATTCTGTACTCCGTCCGCTTGAGCATCTTAAAAGGCAAGGGGTTATTGAGTACTCCATTTGTCCTATCAAAAACGGCGAAATTTTGGTGGATGATTTTTTAGCGCTTGTTCGAGAAAATACCCGTATGGCAATCGTCACGCTTGCATCGAACGGGACGGGCTACACCCCCCCCATGTACGAGCTGAAACGCCGTTTACCCGAATATATCCTGCTCGTTTGCGACGGCGCGCAGGCAGGCGGACATATCCCTATCTCTATGCGAAAAATGGGCATGGACGCGCTTGCGCTTGCAGGGCATAAGGGGCTTTATTCCATTCAAGGAAGTGGCGTATTGTTATTTTCTAATAGGCTCGTACCTGCCCCCTTGCTTTTTGGTGGTACGGGGTCTTTTAGCCTTTCTCTTGAGCAACCAAAATTCTATCCCGACGCGTTAGAATCGGGGACTATCAATTACCCTGCTGTGTGCGCGTTATACGAAGGCGTACAACATCTTCGCGCGAACGAAAGGAAAATTTCAGAAAAGATTTTGTCTTTGAGTGAGTATCTACACCAAGGGATAGGAAGGCTTGATAAATACCGTCTTTATTCCAAGCCAAACGCTTGTGGGATTGTGGCGTTCTCGCATACGGAGTACGATTCGGAAACGGTTTCGCAAACGCTTTCGGACGAGTACGATATCGCCGTTCGTGGCGGACTGCATTGCGCTCCGCTTGCCCATAAAGCGCTTGGTACGATTGAAGACGGACTCGTCCGTGTTTCGCTTGCTTTTGAGAACTCCAAAACCGAGCTTGACGAACTTCTTCACGCCTTGAAAAATATATAAGAAAAAACCACGCCTTAACAGCTCTTCCCGTAGAATTTTTAGGCATTGTAAAAGAGTAGTGCGCTACACTTTTAGTCAGGATTATATAGTAAAACTATATTCTTTATCTTTCTGGATAAAGGCGTTGGAATTCCTTTAGTTCATTTAAAATTTTTATCGCTTCTTCAATTTCTACTAACGAAGCGACTTCCCATCTTTTACCATCCTCTCTACTATCATACTCAAACTGAACTCTAAACCTTATCTTATTCTCTACTCTTTCTATGTTTATTTCTAAATATGGTTCCATAAAATCAGAAGAATATGATGTTTTTAGACCATCAATTACATAAGATAAGCCCAAAATAAATTCTGACAACTCATATGTTAACAAACAAGGGTCAACACTTGTTGCTTCGTGATTGTTTTCATGAAATCTAAACTCGCAATTTAACCAATTTGCATCACAATCTTCTTTCAATGCAGTATGTTGTGGATATTGATAACCACAAATAATAAAACTTAATTTTTTATTTTTTTCAGTAAAAATCATAACAATCCTTTAAATAATAAATATATTAATGGCGATATATAAGCATTACCCCCTAAGAGAGGCTCCCTTAGGGGTTGCCTTGCGTGGTTTTTGCGGTTTGGTTTTTAGTCGTACAAGTTGAAGAAGGCTTTGTCGCCACCAAGAAGTCTTTCGTCTAATTGCCATTCGCCGTCTTTTTGGATAAGCCCAAAAGAACATTCCTTTGCCGCTTCGAATAAATCGTCACCGTCGTAGCCGACGAAGCTATCGCTCATTTTTTCCAAAATCTCTTTTGATCCTGCCGTGAAATAAGACGTCGTGATGAAAATTCCGCGACAGCGTTGCTTGCCTTCCTTGGCTTGCCTGTACGCGACCGCGCCGATGAACTCTCGAAGCGCAGTTTCGCCGATTACCCAGCTATCTTCCTTGCCATAAATGGGTTTCCAGTTCTTTGCTTGCACGTAGATGGTTTCCTTAAAGCCGATGCGGTCGGTGACTTCGATTTCGCCGTCAATACCGCCGTCGTTCTCACCGCCAGAGATCTTAAAGCCGTCCACCCTTCTGCCGTTGCGCAACGAGTAGCGTTCTAAAAGATATATCGAATAGAACTCAAAATACTTACCGCCGAGCGCGCGGATTCTTTTAAGGAAAGTTTCCTTTAATTTATTCCCTTGCGCGCGTGTGACACGCTTTTCGGCTACCTTCTTTTCTTGTTTTTGTACGGTAGTCTTTTTCGTTGCAGGTTTTTCTTTTTTGCGTTGGGGTTTTACGGTTTGCTTAACGTCCGTTTTCTCTTCCGTCTTGTCCTGCTTTTTAACCTCTTCCGTTTTTTTCTCTTGCTTTGCAGGGTTGGTTTTGTCTCCTAAAAGAAGGCTCATATCAAACACGGGCGCAACTTCCGTTTTCTCTTTAAGAACAGGGGGGTGTTTTTCCGTGTTTTCTACCTTTTCTTCGGGTTTTTCAGGCTTTTGCTCTTCAGTTTTTGCAAGGGGTTTTTCTTCCATTTCTTTGTCCGCGGTTTGTTTCAACGCGTACATGCCCCCTTCAAACGTTACTTCGCCGTCCTTTTTCATTATGTCGAACACCGAGCCTACGCGACCGCGTACGTCGTTTGCAACGTGCCCGTCTTTCTCTTCAATTTTTTGCTCGTATTTCCGCGCGCTTTCGTCTAATAACTCACTCCATTTATAAGGGCGAGCAGATAAAAGTTCCTTGATAAGAGATTTTATCGTTTCGTTTTTTTCCGCGCGGGTAACCGTTTTTTCTTCCGCCTTTTTTACGGGCGTTTTTCTTTCTCGTTTTGGGGTTGGCGGAGTTAATTTCGTAACTATTACTTGTTCTTTTTCTTCCGTAATAACTTCTTGTTTAGGTTCGGTTTTTTCCTGTTCTTCCGTCTTCGTTTTCGTTTTTGTCGTAACTTTTTTCGCAGGTTTTTTAACCGATTTTTTAGTAGTCTTTTTGACTTCCTTTGCCGTTTTTTCTTCTACCGCGATAGGAGCAGTTTGCTCAACGGGAGAGGTATCCGCCACTGTTTCGGGCGTGGCGAGTTCCACTTTGCTTTCTTCTTTTTTCTTTCTTGCCATATATGTAGTTTTTCGGTGGGGAAAGCCGTGTGTTTTCCTTTTTTTATTAAGCCGTTTGGCTTTTGGTGACGCTTACTTTTAAGCGGTTTGCTTGTTTTTAAGGCTTATTCGTAAAGCCGTAAAAATTCCCCAAAGCATGGATAGTCCTCTTCCGTTTTCTCGGAAAGATAGACTTTGATGAGCCGTAACGCGCGTTTCACGCCGTCAAAGCCCGCTGTTTCGTCGTACTCCAACCCCTCGCATTTACGGAGTACTTCATAGGTGGAACGGCTTGCGCGTTGACCTTGCATACATTTTGAGCAGGTGAAAGCGCCAAGCTCGAAATCGAAATAGGGCGTTTCGCTAACGTCCGCGCCGCATACCCCGCAACCGTCTAAATCGACGGGATAACCCGCTTCAAAAAGGGCGCGGAGTGAGAACGTCAATAGGATTTCCGCGCTGTCGTTATCCGTCATTGACAGGGCTTTGAGCGCTTCCACGCACGCGATAAACGTGCCTTCCGCCGATTCTTCTTCCATGAGTAACGCGTTACAGATTTCAAGGACGGCGCAGGCGGAATAGTAGCGAGTGATGTCCGTGCGAAGCCCGTAAAATCCATCGTAAAGATAAGCGGAAGTGACCGTGTACCTGCCGTTCTTTTCGGCTAGTACGTACTCGCAAAACGCGAACGGTTGGGCGCAAAACGCGAGTTTGGCTTTAGGTTTTTTAACGCCACGAATCCCTGTGACGACCTTACCGCGTGTGGGCGTGAAGAGTGTTAAGAGTTTGTCGTTTTCTTTGTAATCAAGCGCGCGTAACATGATTGCGTTTGTCTTAAACTCCATACCTGCCCCCTATCTTTGGTGTGTTTGGTTGTGTTTTGGAAGAATTTTTCTTGCCGATTTACTCTCTTTTTTTACCGCGTGAGAGTTCGCAGTAGAGCATATAATACCCAACGTCGCCCGTTTTCTCAAAGAGCTCCCAAGCCAGCCTTGCAGGCTCGGTCATATTTCTATCTCGCATACCTACCCCCTTCGTTTCCTATCCTAAACAGTTTGCGTTTTGCGGGGATTTTTATGCGGGGGAAGGACGTTCGTTAGAACTCTTTGGGTTCTTCGTAGCCGAACTCACGAAGAAGTCCGGGACGGTCACGCCAGTCTTCCTTGACTTTGACGTAGGTAGTCAAGAACACCTTCGCGCCGAGAAATTTTTCCATGTCTTGACGGGCAAAAGACGAGACCTCCTTAATCGCTTTGCCTTGCTTGCCGATAAGGATTGCCTTGTGGTTTGCGCGTTCGCATACGATATCGAGATTGACGTCGTACACGCCGTTTTCTTGAAGGGAAAATTTATTGATGACGATAGCGATTCCGTGCGGGATTTCCTTGTCGAATTTAAGCAAAATCTTCTCGCGCATGATTTCAGAGATCATGAAGCGTTCGCTTTTATCCGAAACGATTTCTTCTTCGAACACTTTATCGCCTTCTGGCATTTTAGAAACGAGAAATTCCTTGAGCGCGCGGATATTTTTACCCTTTCTTGCGGAGACGGGGAAGACGTCGAGATCTACGCCTGCATCGGAGAATTTCGCCATGTCGAGGGGAATGTTCTCCTTGGGCATAATGTCGATTTTCGTATAAGCCACCGCCATGGGGATTCCAAGCGACTTGTACTTTTCAATCGTCTCAAACTCTTCTTCCTTCACGCCTTCGTGAGCGTCGAGTACGTAAAGGATAAAATCGACTTCTTTCGCGCTTTGTTCCGTCGTTCTCATCATCATATCGGTAAGTGCGTTACGCGCCTTGTAGATACCCGGCGTGTCCACGAACACGAGTTGATAGTCGTCTTCCGTGAGTACGCCCAAAATCCTATCGCGCGTAGTTTGGGGCTTGGGGGATACGATGGAAACCTTTTCCCCAACGAGTACGTTGATAAGCGTACTCTTGCCTGCGTTTGCTCTTCCGATTACTGCTATATATCCACTTCTCATTTCTTCTTTCTCGTTTTCCTTTTTGATTGTTTTTTATCGGCGTACTACGCCTTTTTCCGCTATTAGTCGTTCTCTCGGACGATACCGAGTTTTTCAAGGATATACTCTTCCTTTTCACGCATTTCCGCTTTGTCTTCGGCGGTTATATGGTCGTAACCAAGACAATGCATGATACCGTGTACGATCAGGTAATGCAATTCACGGTTGTACGAATGCCCGTACTCTTCCGCCTGTTCCCTTGCCCGTTCGCAACAAATCGCTATCGAACCTATACAAAGATTGCCTTCTTCATCGATCTCGGTTTTGTACTTGTTTTTCTTGATAGGAAGACCTTTTATACCGTCAAGAGTCGGAAAACTCAAAACGTCGGTGACCTTGTCGATTTGGCGAAGTTCACGGTTTAAGCGACGGATTTCTTCTTCGTCCACGAACACGAGCTCTACGGCAAGGCGGACGTTGGATTCAACAAACCCGTACATTGCCTTTTCGATAGCTCTAGCTGTGTCTATAAAGAACCCGTCTGCGATTTGGTCCTTTTCGTTGGTTTCAGGTTGGTCGTGGTAAATGACGAAATCTTTACGTTCTCTCATTCGTTTTCCCCTACCTTTTTTCCGCCTTTGCTCTTGTATTTAATTTTCGGGTACTTAACGCGGTGGTGGTACACACCCGTCAATACGTTGACGATCGTCAAACGGATCTTCATTAAGTCCGCAATCGTGATATCGCATTCGGAGAACTGTTCAAGTTCCATACGTTCTTCAATAATATCCCCAACCGCCTTTTCTACCTTGTCGGGACTACGGTCTTTCAGGGCTCGAACGGACGCTTCCGCCGCGTCTGCGATCATGATAATCGCCGCAATTTTCGTTTGGGGTTTCGGGCCTTGATAAGAGAATTCTTCAATGTTCAATTCCCCGTCCGTGAGTTTCATCGCCTTTGCGTAGAAATAACGGATAGGCATCGTGCCGTGGTGTTGCAAAGCAACGTCCGCAAGAAATCTAGGAAGTCTATGCGCCAAAATCAAATCGTATCCATCACGCGCGTGCAAACGCACGATGTCTGCGGAGAGTTCGGGGGTGAGTTCGTCGTGGGGATTGTATTCCCATTGATTTTCGGTGAAATATTCAGGTTGATGGAGCTTACCAACGTCGTGGTAAAGCGCCGCTGCGCGCGCGTAGTCTACGTCTTCGCCAAGGCTTGCCGCGCATGCGCCTGCGAGTTGCGCAACCATGTTGGAATGGTTATACGTACCGTTGGCTTCTTCTTGGAGTTTTCTTAAAAGCTTGGCGTCGTTCGCCGTCAATTCACGGACTCTGAACGCCGTCAAACAGTTGAACATCGCTTCAAAAACAGGCAGGAGCGCAAGGTACAAGACCACCGAACCGACACCGCCGAATAAACCAAAGCCCATCGCTTCAAAAATCTTCGACCATTCTGAAACTTCAAGTAAAGACGAAGTCGCGCCGTTGAAGATGGACGAGAACTCTAAAAAGAAGATTATCGCGTCAATAGGCAGTACCGTCACTAACCCGATTTTCATGACTTGGAAACGAGTTTTTGCTTTCTCGAAATAGAAAATCGCGACCATACCTGCCGAGAACGAGATAAACATCGACGAATAAATGTTATTCGCAACGCTTTGCGCCGTTGAAAAATTATCCACGACGAAGGTGAGGAGCGAACATAAAACGTTGACGAAAATTGCGTCTCTTCTTCCTACGAGCGCGTAGATGAGAAGGGCTACCATCGCAACAGGTCTTGCGTAAACGTGTAAGCGATCGCTTATAAGTATTGCAAGCATGAGATATAAGTCAAGTACGCAGAAAATCAAAGTGATCGTTTTACCTGATTTCAGTACTTCCGAATTTTCAGTCAGGAAATAAAAATACGTGATGATGAGCAATAACAATAAGCAGAACAGCATGTATAAATAGTTCGCTGCGTTTTCTTTTAACATTACGCCTATCGTACCAAGTTTATCCCCGAACAACATACACGCTACGAGTATAACGAGTATTACAAAATGCAACGCGAATAGCATTGCGCTTTTGACGAGTTCGTTCTTAGTTAAGCGCTCTACCTCTCTTTCCTTTTTCATAGTTTTTTCTCCTTCCGCTAATAGAAAGCGGTTTCTTTAGTCGTTTGTTTGCGGACTTGTTTTTTGATTTTTCTTATCCGACTTCGGCTTAGATTTAGTCTTGGTTTGTGGTTTGTTTTGCTTTGTTTCTTCGTCGCTTTCATAAGCGCGGATAATCCGCATTACGAGCGGGTGTCTTACGACGTCTTTTGCCGTTAGTTTACAAACGGACACGCCTTCCACTCCGTCCAAAATCTTGGTTGCATGGACGAGTCCGCTTTCCTTGCCGTCAGGCAGGTCCATTTGCGTAACGTCGCCCGTGACGACTATTTTACTGCCTTCACCCATACGCGTTAAGAACATTTTCATTTGTTCTTTCGTCGTGTTTTGCGCTTCGTCGAGAATAATAAAAGCGTTAGAAAGCGTTCTACCACGCATGTAAGCAAGTGGCGCGACTTCGATACTGCCACGCTCCATGAGTTTTACGTAGGTTTCGACACCTAAAAGTTCCTGCAAGGCATCGTATAAAGGACGAAGGTAGGGGTCTACCTTTTCTTGTAAGTCTCCGGGCAAGAAACCAAGCTTTTCGCCTGCTTCGACTGCAGGTCTCGTAAGGATAATTTTTTCCGCTTGTTTTGCCTTGAACGCAGTCACCGCCATACATACCGCAAGATAGGTTTTACCCGTACCTGCCGGGCCGACTCCGAACACCACGGTGTCTTTTTTGATAGCGTCAACGTATTGTTTTTGACCGACGGTTTTGCATTTAATTTGCTTGCCTTTCGCGGTCACCGCGACCACGCCACCGCCAAGTAGCGCCATTTCCCCAATTCTGCCTTCTTTGGCAAGTTCAATACACTAATTGATTTTACTCTCGTCGATAACGACGTCGCTTTCCGTTTTCAAAAGCGCGCCGAGAACGTCTATGCCAAGCGCTACGTTTTTCTCTTCGCCTTCGAGAATAATCTTCACACCGTCCACGTACGCGATGAGCGAGAGTTGCGACGATAAGAAATTTAAGTTTTCATCAAACGAGCCGAGTAATCTTGCCAGCTTGTCCACCGATTTTACGTCGATTTTTTGTCTGATTTGCGCCAAATTTTTCTCCAACCTTTTCCTATTAAGGATTTCGTTACATATTTTTCTTGATAATTAAAACAAACTCTACCCTTGCTTTAACGCCGTCAGGTGTTTCTTCCGTCTTTACTGAAAAAATTTCTCCGCCTAAACTCTCTACGAAAAGTATCGCTTGAGAAAAAGCAAGTTCTTCGTTTTCCGCTTGTAATTCTTCTTCACACAAAAGCTTTGCTTTTGCAACGACGTGGGTAGGGGTTTTGCTTTCCCCGTCCGAACGTATAAAATATCCCCCGACGATACTCTCGCCTTTTTGAAGTTCTTCGCCTTGTTTTTTAAGGAGCGTACCGCTCAGCGTAACCACGCTTTCTATCCTGCAATTTCTCGGCGCGATAAAGTCGCCTTCTTCTCTAATTACACTGGGGAGTGGGTTTTGTCTTATCTCCACGCGGACGGTGTTACCACGCTTTTTTATAGAACAAAATTCCACGCCGTCAAACTCTAAAATTTTCGAAGAAATTTCTGATTCCTTGCCTTTGGGATAGGTGTTAAATATGCGAACGCCGTTCTCGTTAAGCAGGGTAACTGCTTCCCGTTTATAGATCGTCGATCCAACCACTTCTATACGAAATACCAAACTCGTAGAGCCAAGTACGGCGATAAACCAACAACATACGCCAAGGATAATTCCAAGAATTTTGTGTCTTTTAATATCGCGCTCGCGTGTGGTGGGCGCGCCTACGCGCGTGAAGGTATATACACTCCCACGATTACTATTATAACACATATTTGGATAAATTGCAAAAGCTTTTTCAATATCTTTTTTGCTTATATTAAAAAGTATTTGCGTTTTTTTGATTTTTTTTGCTTGAAATACGGTGATTCCCGATTTTTGCAATCTATCAATCGCGCGTTCGGGCATAACACCTTCTACGATAAAAGTCTCTTTTAACTCTTTCAAAATCACTCCTTCTTCTCAACCCCAACCGAAAAAATCCGCCCTGATAGCTGTAAATCCCCGTCACAGTATTTCTTTATTGTAAACTTCTCGCCTAGCACGATCACGCGGGAATTTTTGAAAAGTAAAACTATTTCCGTCTCGGAAAAGCCTATCAAAGCTTTTACACCTTCAAAATATCCACCGCCGTTTGGAAAAAACGAACATTTTGACTCACTAACCCCTTCGTAGATTTCTTCGTATAGCTCCATTTTTTATTTTTTCCTTTTCTATTACTCTATGATTGAACTTTTTTTAATATTCTTTTTTTATAAAAAAACACAATTCATCGCATACCTGCCCCCGTCGTTTTTCATTTTTTGCGTAAAAAAAGACACACAAGATATAATCTCGTATGTCTATTATTTATGTGAGTTTTGTTACCAAACCACTGATTACCGCCAAAATGCAAAGTATATATACGTTTAGCTAATTGTAAGGAGCACAAATCACAACGGATTTTTACGTTCCTTCCCCTGTCCACGTGGATATTTATTCGGTGTTTTATCTAACTTCTTCACTACAACGAGCGAGCGTTCGCCGTAGCCGTTAGGGAGTTCGTAAGTGATGACTTTTTCAAGCTTGGAATTCAACGCCTTATAAGCAGATTTTGCTTCTTCTATCTCCGTCAAATCACCGCTTTTATAAGCGATAAATTGTCCGTTTGGCTTAACGAAGGGTAAACAATATTCACTCAAAGAATTCATTCTTGCAACCGCTCTTGCCGTTACGTAGTCAAACTTATCACGGAATCTTTTATCCCTACTCGCTTCTTCCGCGCGCATGTTATAAATATGCACGCCTTTGAAAGAGAAATTATCCACAAGAACTTGTAAAAATTCACATTTTTTACCCACGCTTTCAAACAAAGAAAGCTCTAAATCCGGGCGTAAAATTTTTAAGACCATAGACGGAAACCCTGCCCCAGAGCCGATCTCCGCAACGGACGCATTTTCCTTAAATAGATGCGCGCCTGCCGCGCTATCTAAAAAATGCTTATAATACACGTCTTCTTTCTCTAAAATGGACGTTAAATTGTATTTTTGGTTATATTCAAGGAGTAAAGCGCGGAATTTTTCAAACTCTTCCGCTTTTTCACCGTTGATTTTCTCGTATAAAGTTGTTAATAATTCTTTCATTTCCATACCTAAATTATATCACAAGCTCCTTCTAAATACAACCTTTTTAAGCGTATTTTATTATTTTTCTTTATTTTAATTTTAAGGTTGTCCACTTGCTGTGGAAAAAGTTATCCACAGTGTTGATAATTATTGTGGATAAATTAATTTTTACTTATAAATAT
>JAZQZK010000248.1:0-3779 GCA_045634025.1 Candidatus Scatosoma sp. | reverse complement strand
TCGGCGATAAGACCTTGCTTGAAGGGGTGAACTTCTCTATTTTACGCGGTGAAAAATGCGCAGTCGTTGGGGACAACGGCACGGGCAAGTCCACGCTATTGAAAGAAATTATACGTGGCAAAAACGATAAAATCAAGCTCGGCAGGTTTGTTAAAATCTCTTGCTACGACCAAGAAAACGCCAACCTTGACCCTGAAAACGAAGTCCTTTACGAGCTTTGGTCAAGACACAGCCTTTGGGATCAAACCAAGGTCCGCAAAATTTTAGCGCAAGCAGGACTCGGCGCGGAAGACATGGAAAAAAAGGTCAAATCCCTTTCGGGCGGAGAACGCGCAAAACTCGCGCTTGCGGTGTTTGAATGTGAAAGCGGAAACTTCCTTTTGCTCGACGAACCCACCAACCATCTCGACTTACAAGCTAGAGAAAGCCTTGAACAAGCCTTAAAGGAATTTGACGGCACGGTACTTTTCGTCTCCCACGACAGATACTTCATCCAAGCCCTTGCAGGCAAGGTGTTAGAGCTTGCGGACGGCAAAGCCACGGAGTTTAAGGGCAGTTATGAAGAATACACCCTTCTAAAAACCGAGGAAAAAGCCAAAGCAAAAGACGTGAAACCAAGCGAAACTCGCATACCTGCCCCCACCGTATCCCCGTCTTACCGTTCCAAAGAAGACCGCGCGGCAGAAACCAAAAAACGAGTCCGCATCAAGGAAATTGAAACGAAAATCGGCAAGCTTGAAAGCGAAGAATCGGAAATCAACTTCGACCTTTCAACCCCCGAAGTATCCGGCAACTTCACGCTCTTAACGGAAAAATGCTCCCGCTTAGAGCAAATCAAATCCGAACTCGACTCTCTCTACGCCGAATACGAAACACTTATATAATATTGTACGCATAACGGAGAGGCAAAGTTTTCCGTCGCCCTCTTAATTTAGTTAAGATAAGGGAATTATTCTGTCAATTCACCAAAATATGTTTAATTAATTTTCTGTTCCTTATACAAAATACAGCTACAATACGTCGACCCTAACGAATTTATGCAAAATCGCCGATTATTTTGACGAAGATATTGATTATTTAATCGGGAGAAAGGAATAAACGTTATACACCGCAGGTTTTTTCCTGCGGTTTTACTCTATTACTCCCCCCACTTTATAAAAATTTTTAGACAAATTTTGCAAAACCCCTTGACAAGTCTTTCAAAATGTGATATGATTTTGATATCAAAACAAATAGGAGAGTTTGTTATGGAAGAAATCATCTTAAAAAATAAAAAGAACGGTATGCTCGTGCTTTTATCTTGCATACTCGTTGAGCTTTTAGGTATTCTCGCGATTATTTTATCGGCGGAAGACGAATTGCTTTGGGTGTTAATCCCTGCCATCGTCGTTGTTTGCGTGGCTTGGATTCCACTTTGCGGTCTCCGCGTACTCAAGCCCCAAGAAGCGCTTGTATTGACGTTGTTTGGTAAATACGTCGGCACGATTAAAGGCGCAGGCTTTTACGCAATCAACCCTTTCTGTTCGGCGGTAAACCCTGCCGCAAGCACCAAGCTTAGCCAAAGCGGTGACGTTACCCGTCCTAGCTCTGGCTTGAGCGTTAGTGAAACGGGGAGCGTGAATTTAGAAGTTGTGAGCAAGAAAATCTCGCTTAAGATCATGACGCTTAACAACGCGCAACAAAAGGTCAACGACTGCCTTGGTAACCCCGTTGAAATCGGTATTGCGGTTATGTGGAGAGTGGTCGACACGGCAAAAGCGGTGTTTAACGTTGATAACTTCAAAGAATATTTATCCTTACAATGCGACAGCGCGCTTAGAAACGTGGTTCGTATCTACCCCTACGACGTATCCCCCAACGTGGACACGACGGGCGACGGTCAAGCGGACGACGGTAGCCTTCGCGGTTCGAGTGAAATCGTTGCAAGACGTATCCGCGACGAGATTCAAGAACGTGTGAACGAAGCAGGTCTTGAAATTTTAGAAGCGAGAATCACCAACCTTGCATACGCGCCCGAAATTGCGAGCGTAATGCTCCAACGCCAACAAGCGTCCGCGATTATCGACGCAAGAAAGATGATCGTTGACGGCGCGGTAGGTATGGTTGAAATGGCGCTCCAACGCTTAAACGAAAGCGGAACGGTCGAGCTTGACGAAGAAAGAAAGGCGGCGATGGTCTCCAATCTCTTGGTGGTACTTTGTGGCAACCGCGACGCGCAACCCGTTGTCAATTCGGGTAGCTTGTACTGATAATAACCAAACTCACAAGGAATACTTTTATGGAAAAGAAACAAGTCCCCTTACGGTTATCGCCAAAGCTGTACGACGCAATCGCGGCGTGGGCAGAAGACGATTTCCGCTCGGTAAACGGACAAATTGAATATCTTTTAACCGAATGTGTAAGACAGCGCAAGAAAAACGGGAAATACGTTTCCGACGAAATCGACGTCCCGCCTGAGCTGGATATACAATAAGCTACACCATCCGACAGGCGTTTTTCGCCCGTCGGGTTTGGTTTTATAAAAAAGGAATTATAGTATGGAATATATCGCTATTTTTATTCTAGGCCTCGTGTGTATCGCGATAGGCGTTATGAATACTATGGGCAATCTTTCAATGATAAAATACCGTCACCGCTACCGCGTTGCGCCTGAAAACAGGCTTGCATTCGGCAGACTCGTCGGCATAGGCACGATTATCACAGGCGTTGGATTTTTAGTGAGCGGAACGTTGTTCTTGCTTGCAGACTTACGCGCAAACCCCGCCCTTGAAACGGCAGGCGGTATCGCGACCATTATCGGCGCAGTCATCGGCTTGGCTCTTATGGGCTTTGCTATGATTAAGTACAATAAAGGAATACTTTAAGGAGAAATTTATGAAAGTTGCAATTTTAACAGGCGCGTCAAGCGGACTTGGCGTAGAGTTCTTCAAATCCTTACAAACGGAAAATTTAGACGAGATTTGGGTGATCGCCCGCCGTGAAAACAAGCTTATCGAACTCAAAGAACGATTCGGTAAAATTTCCACGAAGGTCGTACCCATGGACGTGACGAAACGTGAAAGTATGGAAGAGTTACGCGAACGTTTAGAAACGGAAAAGCCCGACGTGAAGTTCCTTATCAACAACGCAGGCTTTGGCACGATCGGGAATTTAGAAACGGCGGATTATAAAACGCAAGGCGAAATCGTTGAACTCAACGTCCGCGCGTTGACGGAAATCACAACCATCGTGTTACCGTATATGAGCGAGAAATCGTATATCGTGAATACCTGCTCCATCGCGTCCTTCGTTCCCAACGCAAGAATGACGGTATACTCTTCGACGAAAGCGTACGTTATGAGCTTCACCCGCGCCCTCCGCTATGAACTCAAAGCAAGAAAAATCAACGTGACGGCTATTTGCCCCGGTCCTATGGACACCGAGTTCTTGGCGGTGGCTGGTATTGAAAAAGGTACTTCCAAAACCTTTGACACACTCCCCCGTTGCAACGTTGAAAAGACGGCGAAGTACGGCTTGAGAGCGGCGAAAAAAGGCAGATGCGTTTACACGCCCCACCCCTTCTTCAAGTTCTACCGCGTTTTAGCGAAAATCGTACCTGCCGCTTGGCTTATGGGCGCAGCAAAAACCTAATCCTTGAATAACTAAAAATAAAACTCTCTACTTATCTTTTAAGCGGAGAGTTTTTAATTTACTTAAATTATACCGTTATAGCCGACGCAATTTTTTATAATCTCGACGACTTCTTCAATGGGCGTAACGCAGTCCAGCTCAATCCATTT
>JAZQZK010000247.1:0-12226 GCA_045634025.1 Candidatus Scatosoma sp. | reverse complement strand
GTCTGCGTTGATGGCGTACGGACATCCGAAAATAGTGTTTACCGCCATGATGAAGACGGCGGACGGGAGCGTTAAGCGGACGATTGGGTCGCAGGCGGATATGAACCGTGTTTACGTCTACGATATCGACACGCAAGCGGTAAAGTATCTTGGCAAGGTTCAGGATTTGTTGAGGGTTCTTTCCTACGTTTATCCAAGCGGTACGGCGAAGATGATTTTTTGTACGGCTAACGAGTTGTTTTTCTACGAACTTCCAGAGACCAAGACGGAGATTTTTTCGGGGGATTTGTCGGGGGCGTGTTTGTTCCACGAGAGATTGTTCGTGGCGACCAAGCATAGCTTGAAGTATAGCGCGCCGTTTGAAATTGAGAATTTTGAGCCGTCTTTGAACGGGGGCGGAGAGATTGCTTTTAACAGTGATCGCGGAGAGATCGTTTGGGTGGAGAGTTTTGGCGAGAGTATATACCTGTTCTTTGAGTATGGTATCGCTAAACTAGAAGCTAGCGGGGCAGGAAGCGAGTTCGTGGTTTCGGATATTCCGTATAACGGCGGACGCATTTTGCCAAGGACGGTATGCGCGTACGAAGATAAGCTTGTGTTTGCGGGCTTTGAAGGGATTTTCGTCTTTGACGGGAAGAAGTGTTCTAAGTTAGGGGCGCGGTACGCGACTATTAAAGACAATATCTTGCAGGCGTACGCTGGTTGCGTGGGGAATAGGTATTTCCTGTATTATATGGACGAGAAGGAGAATTGCCGTTCTTTCTTCGTGGATTTGGCGGACGAGAGAAACGGGGGTGAGTGTTTTCCCGTTTACGGCTTGAACGTATCGGGCGGTAAGGCGCTATTTTCTTGCGATTACGTCTATTCCTATCTTGATAGAGACGGCGATTTGCCAAATAAGGAGAGTTATCTTTTTAGTGTGTTGCATTGTGATTTTGGGTCAAGGGCGGAAAAGTCGCTTAAATATCTTTCTTTGCAGGGCGTTGGGCGATGCGTTGTGAAGGTGAAGGGTAGGACGGGCGTAAGGACGATTGCTTTTGATCTTGGTGAGCGTGAAAGCGTTGGGTTTGATGGCGAGATAAACGCGTTCGTCACGGACATGGTAGGGGGTAATCGTAAAACCGTTGGGTTGAAAGGACGAGAGTTTGGGTTTGAGATTGCCTTGCAAAAAGGGTGCGTAATACGGAAAATGGCCGTTGACTACGACGAGATCGGGGGTGCGAAATGAAGATAGATATTATTTCTTACACGGACGAGCAGTTTGCCGCGCTCACCGAGACGCAACTTCAGGAAATTAGGTTAGTGCAGGCGGAAAAGGACGAGCTTTTTGCCAAGCTTGAGAAGGCGAAAGAGAAGGAGTATTTTCGAATTTTAGGTAGCGGTACGGCGAGATCTGCGCTTTACGAGCAGGCTTGCGATAGACTTGACGAGGAGTACGAGGCGGAAGTGGAAAGGCTTCGAAACGGGCTTATTTTCTACTTGCAATATTCGAGCAGGGGTGAAGATTCGTCCGTTGATAGCGCGCCGTATATCGTCAATTACGCGTTGTCGTACGAGCAACGATACGTTATCGTTCGGGATTATTATATGAACACGTATAGCGATCCAACTGAGAGATTTGAAGCGTTTAGAATGGACCAAATTGCCGGGAGTTATCTTGGTGAGTATTACGGGACTTTGTCGAGTTATCTTCGAGCGTACGCGGAGAATAGTTAGAGTTATGATTGCCCTTTGGGCAAGTTATGAGTGATGAGATACTGCGTATCGTTATGGTTGGCTATGGCAAGTTGCGGATTAAAATAAAATACCATAACGTTTGCATAGCAAACTCATAACGGCGAGCGGTGCGAGCCTTATAACTCATAACTCATAACTAAAAAGAGCCGTTTGTTTTTTTTGTTTGCAGAAAAGCAAGGCGAGTAAAACTACTTGACAGGCAGGGGGAAAAGTTGTATAATGTGAGAGAATTTTAGAAAAAAGGAAAGGCTATCGGCTATGAGTGAGAATAGAAGATACGAACGCGGAACGAAAAAGACGGGAAAAAGTCAATCGCGTGGTGGCTCGACGAGTCAAGCGCGGGGGAATGGTTCTAATGGAAAGACAGAAGGGAAAATTGTTTATACCGCGGAGTATAAGGTGAATCGGAGTGATACTTTGCTTGAATTTTTGCTTAGAAAATGCAACACTTCGAGAAATAACGTGAAGACGTTGCTTTCTAACGCGCAGGTTTTGGTTAACGGGACGGTGACTTCGCAGTTTGATTTTCCGCTTGCAAAGGACGATGAAGTGAAGATTTCTAAAACGCCGTTGAAGGCGGAGCTTGCAAGGGCGAAGGCGAAGAGAAATACCGCTTATCAGACGCCGAGAATACCGAGAGAACTTAAAATTATCTACGAAGATAAGGATTTTATCGCCGTGGATAAGCCCGTAGGGCTTTTGTCCGTGGAAAGTGATAAGGAAAGGGACTGCGCGTATGGGCTGGTTATGAGTTATTTGCAGTCGATAGATAAGTCCGCAAGGCCGTTCGTTTTGCATCGTATTGACAGGGAGACTTCGGGCGTGCTTGTGTTTGCGAAGAATCCGAAAGTCCATTCGATGTTGCGGTTGCATTGGAACGAGCGTGTGAAGACGAGAGAGTATATCGCGGTAGCGGAAGGGAAGTTTGAAGAGAAACAGGCTAGGTTGGAAGGGTATTTGAAAGAGAATAAGAACAACCTTATGTACGTCACTCGCGATCCGTCCGGGCAGAAGGCGATTACCGAGTACAAGGTGATAAGGGAGAGTGAGAATTATTCCTTGCTTGCCGTTGAGATTATGACGGGGCGGAAAAATCAAATCCGCGTTCAGCTGGGGGATATCGGGCATCCTATCGTTGGCGACGATAAGTACGGGTTTACGAAAGACCCGCTTGGACGACTTGGATTACATGCGTCGAAGCTTGTTTTCGAGCATCCTGTGACGGGGGAAGAAATTAGTATTTCCGCGTCTGCGCCGAGTGTGTTTTGGAAGTTATTCGGTTAAAATTTCGATTGGTGTGAAAACGGAGTTTTATATTAAATATAAATAAATTTTTACGCGTCTTTGGGCCTTACTAGCTCGAAGGCGTTGTTTTTTGTCGTTGTAATATATATTTATTACATAAAATACTTGACGGAAGGTTTTTAATTGTGATAAAATGATGATGACGATTATTTATAGGGCGTAGTCCGCCCAGCACAAAGGATTTTTTTAATTTATGATAATTTATTACGCTTTGGCGTTCGCGGTGTTTGCGCTTGGGATTTTTGCGCTGTATTTCGCGGACAAAAAATTGGTGAAAACGGAGAATGCGAAGGGTTGGCTTTTCAAGGGCGTGGCGCTTACGATGAGTTTAGCTTGCGCGGTGAGAATGTTGAGCAAGAAAGTTGCGCTCGTTGATACCGTTGGGTTGAACGTTCGCTCGCCGTTTGGTGTGGAAGGGGTGTTGCTTACCGCTTTTGCAATGGTGATGATTTGGCTTACCTTTACTTCGCATACCTTACTTGTTACCTATCCGTTCTGGAAGGGGAAAGTGAAGGCGTTGACGCCACTCGTGAAGTATTTTGCGAGCATTGTATTCCTTGTAGATTTCGCGACGATAAATATTCAAATCCAAGCGCTTGGTGGCGCGGAAGCGGTGGCTTCGCCTACTTTGCAGGGCGTTTGTTTTGCGATTGAAGTGGGGCTTGCGCTTGTTCTTTGTTCGTGGACTTGGTTCAAGAATAAAAAAATTGGGCTTGACGGGGCGTCGCTTAAAAATTGCGTTTTGATTGCGGTTGCGATGATTGCCGTGAGTATCCCGACCTACGCGGCGAAGGTGTTGCTTGGTTGGGCGCCGAGTTCGGCGGCGTTGCAGGATTTGACGATTACGCACAGACTTGCTATTTACGGAGCGTTCGTATTGCCGTTCGTTATCGGGTTGTTGCTTTGTAAGTTTGATTACGATCATAAGCATTACGCGTTGCTGTATATGAGTTTGGCGACGATGTTGAGTTTCTGTTTCAGATATTCGTTTGCGAATTTCTCGGATATGACGAGTTGGCCGTTGCACCTTTGCAATACCGCTATGTTCATCGTTCCTTTGTGTTTGGTGTTTAAGCTGGACAAGGTGTTCTATTTCACGTTGTTCATTAACGTGCTTGGCGCGTTCCTTGCAATGATTATGCCGAATACGAACGAAGGCGCGAATATTTTTAACGAGTCTTGCTTTACCTTCTGGATTAACCACTATATCGCGTTCTTTATGCCGGTACTCATGGTTATGCTTGGGATTTATAGACGTCCGAAGATGAGGTTGTTCGTCTATTCGCTTATCGGGTTTGCGTGCTATTTCTTGTTCGTGCTTTTCGCGAACGCGTATCTTACGAACGTTGACCCCGGCGTCGATTTCTTCTTCATCAATAGTAATTTCGTTGCGGACAAGCTTGGTCGATGGGCGGAAGACACCCGTTTGATAACGGCGGTGATTCCTTTGAAGAACGGAATGCAAATGGTCTTCTATCCTTTGTATCAATCGGCGTTCTTCCTTGTGTACGTGGCGCTTTCGTTTGCGATGTGGTTCTTGTACGAACTCGTTTTCCAAGTCCAAGACTTGTACGTGGATATTTTCCAAAGAAATAAAAAAATTAAAGCGGACAGACTCGCGCTTGAAGTTAGTCTTGCCGGAAGAAATATATCGGAGCCCTTAAATATGGAAGGAACAAATAAACTCATCTTACGCAACTTTTCAAAGAAATATTCCACGAGCGACGTGTACGCCGTGCATGAAGCTAACCTTGAGATTGAAGGTGGGCAGATCTTCGGTTTCCTTGGCCCGAACGGCGCAGGGAAGAGTACGATTATCAAAAGTATCGTTGGGATTCAGCCTATTACTTCGGGCGCTATCGAAGTTTGCGGATACGACGTTGAGAAACAACCTGTTGGCGCGAAGTTGCAAACGGGGTTCGTTCCCGACCATTACGCGCTTTACGAGAATTTGACGGGACGCGAGTACGTCAACTATATCGCTGACCTTTACAACGTTAGCAAGGAAGACAGAGACGCGCGTATTGAAGAGTTCGTTAATAGATTCTGCTTGCAAGGTTCGTTTGATAATCCTATCAAGACGTATTCGCACGGTATGAAGCAAAAGATTACCATTATGTCCGCGCTTGTGCATAATCCCAAGCTTTGGATTTTGGACGAGCCGTTGACTGGTCTTGACCCTGAAAGTATTTTCCAAGTTAAAGAAGCGATGAAGGCGCACGCGCAAGCGGGGAATATCGTCTTCTTCTCTAGCCATATTATCGACGTCGTAGAACGTATCTGCGATAGAATTGCGATTATTAAAAAGGGACATATCCTTGTTGAGCGTAGCGTGAAAGAGCTTGAAGAACAAGGTATTCAACTTGAAAGCTATTATATGAATATGATCGAAAACGCGCCGTCGGAAGCGACCCCCGTTTCCGAACCTGCAACGGCGGAGGTAGGTGCGTAAACTATGACGGAAACGATCAAAAGAAAAGACGTTACGTCTTTCAAGGCGTCCTTCAACGCGTTGATGACGCTTACGAAAATGCAGCTCCAAGAAAAGACGGACCTTAGCTATTTGAAAAGTTTCAAGGCGACGTTGTTCAAGGTGGTGTTTGGGATACTTGAATTCGCGCTTGTAACGGTGATTTGCTACTTGCTTTTTTGGGTGTGCGGGCTTATGCGTGTCTTCGACGCCATAGGCGGAAAAATTCCTGCAAACGTTTTGACGGCGGTACTTGCCGTTATGCTATTTTTGTCCACGATCTTCACAACGGGTGGGTTGGTGCAGTCGCTTTATTTATCGAAAGATAATCTCGTGTTGTTGACCTTTCCTGCGTCGCCTGCGATCGTCTTTTTATCCAAACTGCTCGTGTATTACGTGAAAGAACTTAAAAAGAATTTCATGTTCTTGATTCCATTCTTTTGCGCGTACGGGCTTGCGCTTGGATATCCTATTTATTATTACGCGTGGGTGGTGGTATTGTTCGCGTTCGTGGCGGCGATTCCCGTCGTGCTTGGCGCGTTGCTTTCGATGCCGTCGCTGTTTGCTTTCCAGTTCGTTAAGAAATCGGCGATAGTGAAAGGGATATTGACCGTGCTTGGGTACGGCGCTTTGATTGCGTTCGCTATGTTTATAGTCTCGCTTATCCCTGAAGAAATCAACTTCTTGTTGACGGGTTTACCGAGAGATGAGATTAACAAGCTTGCAAAATCGCTTGCGGACGGGTTCCCGCCTGTTGCGTGGTTAACTTCTTTGCTTGTCGGCGTACCGTATAACTCCGTTATCGTAGGGGGTATTTATACGACTTCGCCCTTGCTTTTCACAGGTAAAACGTTGCCTATTCTCGTTGGGTTTATCGCATTGCTTGCCGTTCTTGTATTTTTAGCGTTTTTGCTTTCAAAACCGCTCTTTTACAGTATGGCGTCCAAGCCTTTTGAGTTTTCTAAAAAGACGAAGATTGAGCCGAAAGAAAATAATAAAGCGCCCGTATTGCTTTCCGCGGTTAAGAAGGAGTGGTTGGTCGCTCTTCGCGACGGTACGATCGTGTCGCTTATCACGCAACTTCTCGTTATTATGCCGCTTGCGATTGCGTTCTTGAACGCGCTTTACGCGTCTATGAAACAAAGCTCTACCGGCGTACAAATGACGGTTGTCTTCAATTTCGTTATTATGCTCTTGTTTATGCTCTCTGCGAATATTCGTATGGCGAGCGCGTATAGTAAGGACGGGTTTGCCGCTTATTTGAATAAGGTACAACCTTCCACCCACGGTTCGTTATTGTTCGCTAAACTTACGGTGAATATGGCGATGGGGCTTCTTGGGGTGATCGTAACGACGATCGTGTATTCATTCTATTACAAAGTCGGTTCTGTGAATTTGGTGTTGTACGCGGCGGCGGCTTACGCAATATTCGTGGCGCATCTTTTTTGGAGCGCGGAGATGGATATTATGAACCCGCAAAACGATCAATACGCGACCTTCTCCAAGCAATCGAATAATCCAAACGAGAACAAGTCGTCCTTGCTTTCGTTCTTCCTTGCGTTTATATTTGCGCTTGTTGTGTTCTTGCTTGTCCCTGAAGGCGTTACGTTGACTTGGTTGAAAGCGGTTTGCGTGGGCGTGGCGCTCGCGGCGTTTAAGGTCTTCACCTTCTTTTTGAAGATCAAGGTTTACTACAAGGAGAAATAAGAGATGAGAAAAACGGTTATTATTGCAATCTTTATCGTATATCTCGCGTCCATCCTTGCGGTACAGTTTTTCGGCTACCCTGCAATCGTGCCTGATAGCGGTGTGTATATTGATGGTATCACTATCACGGACGTTACCCTTTCAAACCGTAGTCAAGGACAGGACAACGAAGTGAAGAAGGGGACGCGCGACGGGTTACCGATGTACGTGTTTAACTTTATTCCCAGTACCGACCCGAACGGCTATACGACGGATGCGGAAAGCCTTGCAAGCAATCCCAACCGCGTGAAGATTAGTTATATTTTAGAGCCTGACGACGCTTCAAAATCCTATCTTTTGTACGTTGTGAATAACAATAACGTAGTCGTTTTGAAAGAGACGGATGAGTTGGTGTTCTTAAAGGGCGGGATTAACGGCTCGGTAATTTTAACGCTCAAGGAATCTAAGGCAAACTTGCACGTGCAAGACAGCGTGTCCATTTGGGCTAGATAAGGGAATAGTAAAATTAAGGTAATAAAACAGGTTTCTGTTGGATTATAAAATTTTCTTAAAAGGAGAAAAAAATTATGGGAAAAAGGAAAGTGGCAATTTTAGCGGCGTCTGCGGTTATGAGTATTTCCGTTGCAATCGGCGCTGCGGCATGTGGTGGTTCGTATGAATTGACGGATTTTATCGTCAATACTTCCGGCGTTACGCTTACGTACGAAGTCGGCTCTAACGTATCGCTTAGCGGGCTTACGATGACTGCGAAGTTTAGCGATGACTCTGAAGCAACGGTTAATTTCGCTGACGTTAAGTTCTATCTTGGCGACGAAGACATTACGGCTAACCTTTCTAAAATCACCGAAACCAAAGGTGAAAAGAAGGTGAGAATCGTTTACACGACGCAATACGGTGAAGATAGCGTAGAAATCACGATCACCGTTACTGAAGCGGCTGTGCAGTTGGCTTCGATTGATACGTTTAGCAGGCCTACCTTCATCAGTGAATATGAAACCAAGCTTGCAGATGCAACCAACGATGCTACTGACGAGGCTTTCGAACAAAAATTCTTCAAAAATTCCGGCGTAGAATATTACGTGGTTGGCGACGATAACGCGTTTAAGTTCTTGCCCGTAGCGGAAACCTTCAACGAAGACACCTTCGAGATGGAAACGCATGCTCGATTCACGGCGGATTCGACGGTGAAGATGCTCGTAGAAAACGAATACGTTACGCTTACTAAGAGCGTGAAAGCAAATGAAACTTTCGTTTACGAATACTATAACGGCGCAACGCTCGTGTTGACGGAAGACGCGGCAAATAACGCTTTCAACTTCGAACAAAACGCAGTTGGGGAAGTATTTAAGCTTTCCGTAAAACCCGATGCAGGCGTATATGAATACGATGCGGATTTGGATGCGGTAGAATTTACCGTTCAAGTCGTTGACGGTTATAACGTATATAAAGCAGGCGAACTTTCTGTATTTGATAATTCGGCTAGATCGGAATGGACGTCCCTTAAAGCGCTTAACGGCGTTGCGGACGTTGCAACGAACGGTATTATCTTACATCAAAACACCATTTTGACGGCAAGCGATATCCCCGAAGCGTTCCAATACACTTTGCCTGATAGCTATAACGTAAAATATAAGGACGAAAACGGTAATATTGGTACGCCGGAATCGTTCGGTTTGTCTAGAACTTACATTAAAAATCAATTTGCTGGCAGAAACCCCGTTATTTACGAAAGAATGTTGGCGGAAGGCGCGAAGTTTAATTTCTATGGAAATTATTTCGACCTTGACTTGACAAAAGTGCCTTTGGTTGCTGCATTCCAACCTACTGGTATGAATGAATCGGAAACCTGGTATGGTAACGACTTCTCGAATACCGCTTTATTCCGCGCGCAAGGACAAGCGGCTACGGTAGGCGAAGGGGACGAACAGTTCAACTTCTACAACCTTGCAATGAAGGGTAACGCGAAAGCAAAACAACTCGTTTTGTCGGATACGACGGAAGGTCAACATACGGAAGAAACGCTTGTTTACGCTGGTGGTGTTATCGGTACGAAAGTGGATGCTTTGACGGCTTCCTACGACAACGTAAGAACGTATGAATTCTTTATCGCTTTGTTTGCTGAAAACAAAGGCGGCGGCCAAGCAAACGTTAATTATAATAGAACGAAGATTTACGATTCCTTCCAAGACGCGCTCTTCCTTTGGGGTAAGGTAAATGCGAACGTTACGAACAGTTATTTCAAGAGAGCCGGTGGTCCTTTGGCATTGATGCAACACGTTGATCCTAGAAATAGTACGGATATTCCCACCCTTACTATCGACGATAATTCCGTAATGGAAGCGTATTTGACGGGTTCGGAAATTTGGTTCTCTACGGTTGGTGGCGCTTCGGTTATCGATCAGTTCCGTGATTTGGATAATAGATTGCTTAACACGATGGGTAAAACCGTTTTCATCGGCAAGACTGCAAACGGCGGCGGTAAGATGAATATGATCGCGCTTTTGACTTGTAGCGCAAGCAACGTAAACGATCTCTTATACGAAACGGCAATTCAAGGTAAGGTAACTTATAAAGGACATACGCTTGACAGAATGAACGATAGCTTGACGGGTATGCAAGTTCACGGTATTATGAACGTTTCTGAGGTGGCTCCGATCTTTAGCTTTGGCGATGCGGTATATTACACGGACGGCACGGGTATCTATAAGCCTAGCCTTACCGGTGGCGATCCTACGGAAGCTAGCCAAGAAATGGGTTATGCAGCGTATAACTCGCAATACTTGTCCTTCTATATGGGCGGTCTTTCCGTAATGTTTGAGCTTGGTACGTATATTCCCCCTCAAGCGTAATAGCAACAGGCGTTAAGCTCTAAAGTAAAAGAAAACTCTCTCGGCTGGAATGGTCGGGAGAGTTGTGTTTTGCGGTGGGTGAGGGTTTGGTTGTTTTTTTGGAAAAATTGTAGTTTTTTTGGTCGTATGGCTTGACAAGTGTAGAAAAAAGGTGTATAATAAATCGTACAAGAAATAATTAACGGCGTTTTTTGTACGAAAAACCGCCGTTTTTGTTTTTTTTAAGATTTGTAAAAAATATTTGAGGGGTATATCTATGCTTACATCAATTTGTGGTATCAACTGGGGCGATGAAGGAAAAGGTAGAATGGTTGACCTTTTGTCCGAAAGATTTGACGTCGTTTGCCGTTACCAAGGCGGTAACAACGCAGGTCACACCGTTATCAACGAGAAGGGGAAGTTTATCTTGAATCTTTTGCCTTCGGGGATTTTGCGTGAAGACGTTGTCAACGTTATGGGGCCTGGTATGGTTATTGATATCAAGCATCTTTGCGGGGAAATTCAAAGACTTCGCGAAGGCGGGATTGAGATTTCGCCTAAGAATTTGAAGATTTCCGACCGCGCGGTTATTACCATGCCTTACCACGTGCTTTTGGACTGTCTTGAAGAAGATCGTCTTGCGGGTAAGAAGTTCGGTTCGACTCGTCGTGGGATTAGTCCCGTTTACGCGGATAAGTTCTATAAAAAGGTGTTCCGTATGGGTGAACTTTTGAATACGGAAAAGCTTTACGCGCGTATTGCGGATATCGTGGAATGGAAAAACCTTACCGTTGCAGGTGGCTATAAGAGCGAACCTATTAAGACGGAAGATATGATTGCATATTTTGAAGAGTATGGTAAAGCGCTTGCTCCTTTCGTTTGCGACGTTGGTTTGTACTTGACTGAAGCGAACGAACAAGGCAAGGATATTATGTTCGAAGCGCAGCTTGGCGCTATGCGTGATATTGATTTTGGTATTCACCCTTACACGTCTGCATCTTCGACGATTGCGGCTTACGCGCCTATCGGCGCTGGTGTGCCTCAGCTTAAGCTTGATAACTCTATCGGGATTATGAAGGCGTATTCGACCTGCGTTGGCGAAGGCCCTTTCACTGCGGAATATTTTGGCGAAAAAGCTGAAAAACTCCGTGAACTCGGTGGAGAATACGGCGCTGCTACCGGCAGACCTAGACGTGTTGGTCCGTTCGACGTCGTTGCTTCGAGATATGGTATTCGTTGCCAAGGCGCAACGGAAATCGCGCTTACGAAGATGGACGTTTTGTCGGGCTATGAAGAAATTGAAGTTTGCGTCGCTTACGAGCTTGACGGTAAAGTGGTTACGGAATTCCCGTTCATTGACGTTTTAGATGATTGCAAGCCTATCTTCAAGACCGTGAAGGGTTGGAACTCAGATATCTCTTCCTGCCGTAAAGTAGAAGACCTTCCCAAAGAAGCGCTTGACTACGTGAAGTATTTGGAAGAAGCTTGCGGTTGTAAGATTAAATACGTATCCGTTGGTGCAGAACGCGACGCCTACGTAGAAATGTTCTAACGCAAGAAAGGTATACGATACCCGCTTTTGGCGCACACTGAAACTGCGTTAAAGTGCGGTGAAAAGAAAAAATAACTGTGTGATGGCGGCGAAAAGCCGCTTTCCGCATTTATCGGCCAGGGTGGATTATTTTGAGGACGGAAGTATGAAAGCGGAATTTTCCAAAGATAGATTGTCACAAAATATATTGCGTTGCGCGTTGTGTTTTGCTGCGGTGTTGATTACGCCGTGGATTGCAAAACCGTTTGCGCTGTTGTTCGATTGGGTTTGCTATTCGTTGATGATTAAATTCTTCGAAGAAATCTTCACAATTCTTTTTTGGGTTGCGGAGCTGATTGCCTTTTTCATGGTAGAGAAAAAACGGCGGGAAAAACAAAGTATTTTGGGCGAAGAATTGCAAAACGAGGGGGGCGTGTCCGCGATGAACGCAGAAACCCCGAAAAAGAAAAGAGAGGCGCGTCCTCTTATCCCCATGAGAAACGTGGCGATGATTTTCGCTGCAATTTGTATTTGCATCTTGGTAATCAGCGCGCAAATCGATTTTCAGGTAAAGCTGTTTTACGATCTTGGACAAGGCAAAGGCGGTTACGATTTGGTGAACAATATTTCCGAAGTCGGCAAAAACGT
>JAZQZK010000246.1:0-2307 GCA_045634025.1 Candidatus Scatosoma sp. | reverse complement strand
CGTGAGTGGGTCGTGAAAGACGAGCGGGGCAAAGGTAAGGCACAATATCGAAACCATTAACGACAAGGATACAATTTTTGTGCCCAACGCTTTGACACCCTTCTTTTTGCAAAGGAAAACAAACGATACAACAAAACCGGCGATACCGAGTGTCATACAGATAAAGCCTGCAATAAAACCGTACAAAATGTAATCGAACATATAGTACAACGTTCCGCCAATGCACAGCGCAATGATCATATTTGTTAAGTAAAAGCATATTGTACATCCAAGGGAAATCCACAGCCAGATTATTGCAACGTTTTTCTTGGTTTTGCCCGCAACTGCGGTTGCGTTATCCGGCTTTTCTTCTTTTGCAGGGACAGGGGCAGGGTTGTTGGCTGTCTTTTTGCTGTATACTGGCGGTGTTGGAAGACCTCTTGTGTCCATAAACTTATTTTTACACACCGCACACAAATACACGTCGGTTCCTGTGGGTATTGATTCGGTGGAATCGCAATAAGGACAATTAGGTCCATCATTATGTTGCGGTTCTTGGTTGTTTTGCGTTGCCTGAATAGTGGGGGCAACTTCCTTACTGGTTTCTTTCTCGAAAGTATACCCGCAAATAGGACATTCGGATAAAGAGTCATCTATTTGTTCTTCACAGTCGGGACACTTTTTTAATTTTGGAAAGATATAATTACAATGCGGACAATTGTTTCTCGAATCGGAAACCTTACCGTTGCATTGTGGACATATTTTAATTCCCATAAAATACCTCGTGATTACGCATTAAAAGTAGATTCGTTCAACAAAATATTGCGTTTCTGCTAAATAAACTAAATGAATGAATTGTCTACCGTCTTTAAGCACAACTAAGTATTTCGTTGCGTTCAATGGTTCTAAAGGGGGATTGTTGGTCACTGTTCCATACATAAATACACCCGTGGTTAAAATGGTCGCACATTTTACCATGTCATGATTCAACTCTTCAGTCGTTTTATCGGGATAAACGAAATATAACTTCTTATCTTCAGGTCTGCCTTCAAAATGCAAATAAGTTCCTTCTGGGAAAGCAGAGCCAGAAACAACGCCTGCCTCCATCGTTAAGTACTGTTTCTTCACGTTCAAAAACTTTTCTTGGTTTCCAATAATTGCCATAAATTTTCTCCTTTGTGCACCAGTATTTTTGTAGATAAGTGCTAAAAGTATTATACCATGGGGGGGGATATTGTCAAGGACTTAAAAGAAAAAAAGTTAATTATTTAATAAATTATATTGTAAGTGGGGGATTATAAATAAAAAACACTCGACGGATAAGTCGAGTGTTTTGTTCGTTTGTTTTCTACAAGGCGAGTTGCCTTATAGGTTTAATTATTCACCCTTGAAAGGGAGAAGGGAAGCGATTCTCGCACGCTTGATAGCGGTGGAGATTTTTCTTTGATGCGCTGCGCAGGTACCGCTCATTCTGCGGGGAAGGATTTTACCGCCTTCCGTAACGAATTTCTTCAAACGATTAACGTCTTTGTAATCGATTTCAGCAATTTTTTCCTGACAGAAAGTGCAAACCTTTTTACGAGGCGTCTTCTTGAATACCTTTTTAACGGTCGTCTTTTCTTCCATGATAATTACTCCTTATAAATTTTGTGTTGCGCGTTCAGTTATTAAAAGAACGGAACGTCGTTGTCGTCCTCTAACATTTGAAGGACGGGCTTCTTCTTTGCAGGCGCTTTGGGCGCGGGAGCGTCCATATCGTCAAATCCGTCGCTGGTTTTCGGCGTTAAGAATTCAACGTCCTGCACGATGATATCAACGGCAGTACGCTTAACGCCTTGGTTATCTTCGTAGTTACGAAGTTGAACGCTACCGCTGACGGCAACCTTGTTGCCTTTTTTGGTGTAACGAGCGATCGTTTCAGCTTGTCCGCGCCATGCCGTACAGTTAAAAAAGTCGGTTTGGCGTTCGCCGTTTGCATCAGTATAATTACGAGATACGGCGATGGAGAAGTGACATACCGAAACATCCGAAGGAGTTTTGGTAAGTTCAGGATCACGCGTTAAGTTTCCGATTAAAAATACTTTGTTCATAATTTCCCTCTTTTTTAATTACGCTTTCGTTACGATCAATCTATAAACGTCAGCGTCAATGCGCGCAACACGGTTAAGTTCGTTTACAACCGTGCCTTCTGCTTCAAACGTAGAGAGTACGTAGTAAGCTTCGTTCTTAAACTTGATAGGATAAGCGAGCTTTTTCGTACCCCATTTGTCCGTAGAAAGAACGTTGCCACCCATCTTCGTTACGATACCTTCGTACTTTTCGATGAGT
>JAZQZK010000245.1:0-3077 GCA_045634025.1 Candidatus Scatosoma sp. | reverse complement strand
TGCGTTGGAAATACCCGCTCTACGAGCAACTTCCGCAACGGTTACGGGGTTGTCACCCGAAATAACCTTGACTTCAACGTCGTTTTCCTTGAACCAACGAATCGATTCGATGGCGTCGGGACGAATGTTATCCGAGAGCGTGATGATCGCGATAGGACGGAGCGATGCAGGCGCTTTACCGTTTTGGATTTGCGCCATCGAGTGCGCGACAACGAGTACGCGCAAGCCCATTTGAGAGTATTGTTTTACAATCTTCTCTACGCGGATAGGCATAGGCTTTAACACGAATTCCGGCGCGCCCATTACGAACGTACCCGCTTCCCCAAAGGTAACCGCGGAGTACTTTCTCGCGGAAGAGAAGGGCAAGGTCGCCGTAGCGTTGAGCGTGGTCGAGTGACCGAACCGCTCGTAGAGCGCGATAGAAGTTTGATTATTGTCTTCAAGCGAAGCAAGGATAGAGCCTAAAATATCGTCGATAGCAATACCCGTGTAGTTGTTGAGAAGGATACAGTCGCTAACCTTCATGCGCCCGTCGGTAATCGTACCCGTCTTATCAAGACAAAGCACGTTGACTCTTGCGAGCATTTCAAGCGAATACATATCTTGCACGAGGGTGTTGTAACGCGCAAGTCGGATCATACCCACCGACAACGCAACCGTCGTCAAAAGAAGCAAGCCCGAAGGAATCATACCGATAACAACCGAGCAGGTTTTTTGAATGGTTTGTTGGAGCGTGACGTCGCCTGCAAACAGGCTTGCGAAGAACCCGTTGGCTTTGACTGCGTCCCAGTTGGCGTTGGGCATAGCTTGATAGTTCGTAAAGAACATAAAGATCGCGATAGGCACGATCATCAAACCGATACATTTAATGAACAGGTTGATGGAGTTCATAATCTCCGAATTCGGGCGTTTATACTTCTTCGCCCTTGCGGTAAGTTGACTGATATACGTCTCGTCGCCGATACGGTCCACGCGAACTGCGATATGTCCGCTGGAAACGAACGAGCCTGCGTATAAGACGTCGCCGTCTTCCTTCTTAATAGGCACGGATTCACCAGTTAAGAGCGATTCGTTGACTTCCGCCGTACCGTCCACCGCAATACAGTCGGCAGGGATTTGCTGACCAGCGGAAAGGAGCAGGATATCGTCGAGTACAATTTCAGTAACGGGGATTTCCTTTCTTTTCCCGTTACGGACAACCTTCGCTATCGGGGACGAGAGAATGGACAACTTGTCGATTTTGTGTTTCGCGCGGATTTCTTGGAAAATACTTACAATGATATTGCAAGCGAAAATAAGCGTGAAAGACAACTGACTGATCGGCGCTTTAGCGGCAATGAGCGCGACTGCGGCAACCAAACACAAGAAGTTGAAGAAGGTACAAATATTCCCGATGAAAATACTCCGATAGGATTTGGAATACTTCTTCGCGCTCTTATTGAACAGCCCTTGCTCCATACGTTCAGCGACTTGACTTGAAGTAAGCCCCTTGTCAGGCAAGGCGTTGAAGCGTACGGCGTCGCTTTGCGACACGGCCTTAAATTTAATTTTTTGCAGCGCCTTTTTCGTTAAGCTTGCGTTTTGCTGCTCCTTATTTTCAGGCGTTTCAGGTTTCATTTCTTGCATAAGAACGAACTCCTTATTTTTGCGTTATAGACGAAATAACTCATCGTACTTTGATTATTATAGCATATTGAAAAGAAAAATACAAGTTTTTTAGCAAAAATTCCGTAAAATATCCGCCTTTTTATGCGTATTTAATTGATTTTGACGCTTAAAAGTTGTATAATAGGTAAGTAAAGATAAACTTTCAGAGAGGTAGTTTATGATTGATATTAACCTTATTAGAACTAACCCCGATTTAGTACGGGCGAATATTCAAAGAAAATTCCAAGACCACAAGCTCCCGCTTGTCGATAAAGCGCTTGAACTCGACGCAAAGCGTCGCGCATTGATTGCGGAAGGCGACGCGCTTCGTTCGGCAAGGAATACCTTATCCAAACAAGTCGGTATGCTTATGAAAGCAGGCGACAAGGAAGGCGCGGAAAAAATCAAAGCGCAGGTTAAAGCGGACGCGGACAGACTCGTTGCTATTGAAAAGGAAAGCGAAGTGGTGGAAACCGAGCTTAAAAAAGCCATGATGGCTATTCCCAACATCGTCGCAGACGACGTACCCGTTGGTAAAGACGATTCCGAGAACGTAGAGCTTCAACGTTTTGGCGAACCGGTAGTTCCCGAGTTTGAAGTGCCTTACCATCTCGATATCTTGGAAAAACTCGACGGTATCGACGTCGATTCCGCGCGTAGAACGTCCGGTCAAGGCTTCTACTATTTAACGGGCGACATCGCTCGCTTACATTCCGCGGTACTCACGTACGCGCGTGATTTCATGATTGATAAGGGCTTTACCTACGTAATTCCCCCGTACATGATTCACGGCGACGTCGTTTCGGGTGTTATGAGCTTTGACGAAATGGAAAACATGATGTATAAAATCGAAGGCGAAGACTTGTACCTTATCGGCACGTCCGAACACTCGATGATCGGTCGTTATATGGGACAAATCATCGACGGCGCGAAATTGCCTTTGACGATGACAAGCTATTCTCCTTGTTTCCGTAAAGAAAAGGGCGCGCACGGTATTGAGGAGCGCGGTATCTATCGTATCCACCAGTTCGAAAAACAAGAAATGATCGTCGTATGCCGTCCCGAAGAAAGCGAAGAATGGTATGAAAAACTTTGGAGTTACACCGTTGAGCTTTTCCGTTCCTTGGATATTCCCGTTCGCCAACTCGGTTGTTGCACGGGCGACCTTGCCGATTTGAAATATAAGAGTTGCGACGTCGAAGCTTGGAGTCCCCGTCAAAAGAAATATTTCGAAGTGGGTTCTTGCTCCAACTTAACGGACGCGCAAGCGCGCAGACTTTCCATTCGCTATAAAGACAGCGACGGAAAAACCAAACTCGCGCACACCTTGAACAACACGGTGGTTGCGCCTCCTCGTATGCTTATCGCATTCATCGAAAACCATCTCCAAGCGGACGGTAGCGTGACCATTCCCGAAGCGTTACAACCGT
>JAZQZK010000244.1:0-4726 GCA_045634025.1 Candidatus Scatosoma sp. | reverse complement strand
CGTTCGCAATGATTTGGGTACATATTTCAGCAGCACTGAAACGATGCAAGCAATGTGCTTGATCTTCGGTATGTTCAAAATCGGTAACGGTATGTCCGTACACCCCACGCCTAAAACGCATTACGATATCTTCAACAAGATCGTAGAAACCTATACGGCAGGTTACACGACGGACGACGCTTTCCAAGACAACGTGGAAGTTTGGGCTGAAGAATTAAAAGAATTAGCTAAAGAATACGGCCCTGAAGTAGCAGAAAAGGCTCGTGAATTGATTAAGAAGTACGGTCCTGAAGTTGTTAAGCAACTTCCTAACTGGATTAAAGAATACGGTCCTACCGTTCTTGAATTCGTTGAAAAATACGGCCCCGTAGTAGTTGCTCAATTAGCTCCTTTCGTTAAGGAATACGGTCCTATCGTAGCAAGCAAAGCTTACGAATATGCAGTAAACGCAGGCTACGTTGCATACGTTGACGAATTGATGGCAAAGACGCAAAGCGAACTTGCTAAAGCGCGCGCTCAACTCGTTGAACTTCGTGAAATGATTATCGCAGGCGCGTATGAAGTTAATAATAAAGTTGTAAACGGCGTAAACGGCGCGAAAGATTTCGTTTCTCGTATGTCTTACACGGGCGCAAGAAACAACGCAAGCGCAGTTGCGATGAGAGCAAGCGTCGTTCCTTGCCAAACGGTTATCGAACAAGCGCAAGACGTTGTAAACGATGCAGTAACCGCAGTTGAAAACCAAATCAACGCTCAAGTACAAGATTTGCTTGCAGTAGTGGACGCAAAACTTGCAGAACTTGACACAATGATCGCTGAATCCGTAAACACGGCAATCGAAATGGTTGTTGACGTTGTCGTAGGCGTTCAAGAAATGGTAGAAGAAGGCGTAAAACAAGCAAATGCTTACGTTGAAGAAACGATTGCAAAAGTTGAAGCAAGAGTAAACGAATTCATTGCGGAAGTTGAAGCATTCGTTGAAGAACTTGTAGAAGAAGCTAACAAGACGATTGAGACTATTGAAGCAAACGTTCAAAGACTTGCTGAAGAAGCTCAACAAAAATATCTCGAACTCGTAGCTGCTATCGAAGAAGTGAAAGCAACGGTGGAAAGAACGGTAGAATTTATCAATATGCTTTCCGACCTTACCTTCGTTAATATTCGTGACACCTATGAAGGCGCATTCGTAACCGATTACGAATACCTTAGCACCGCTGAAAAGACGCTTAACTATCTCGCTCTTGGCGATGCAACGGTTGCTGGTTATGCAGATGCAGTAGCAAATCTTTGGTCTGGTTGGACGGTAAACAAAGATACGAACGCAAACGCAGGTACGATTGCAAAATTAGAAGAAAGCTTGAAGGACGCTGCTTTCGTTGCTCAAATTGAAAATGCGGATATCATCTCCGTAAACTTCAGCAACACTGCAATTTTGGAATTCGTTAAATACCAAATCTTTGCGGAAGTGTTCCCTAACGTTTATCCTCCCGTTGAATTAGACTGGGCGAAAGTCGTAGGTGAAGAAAACGTTGCTTACGTTGCTCAGCTCCTTGACACTGCTCGCGTGTACTTAGAAACGCAAGTAGGTTCTGAACCTATTGAAATTATGCCTGGGTTCAGCGTTGCTCCTGCTGAAATTGCAATGGTTGCAATCGAAAACTACGCATACAGCTACGTTGAATTGAACGTAAACTATATGCAAGCAATCAACTCGATTACGGCTATCAATCCCACCGCAAAAGTTTTGATGGTTGGTTTGTATAACCCCTTCAAAGGCCTTGTAGTAGAAGGTATCAACGTTGGCGAATACTTCGATTACTTAGTAAACGTAATGGGCGTTGAATACTCGGTATATGCAATGACTTCCGACAACTTCGCGTTCGTTGACGTAACGGAAGTTGAAATGGTAGGTGGCTTTACTAGCGCCGATTCCATCGCGGATGTTTTGGTTAAGATCTTGGACAGCGAAGCATTACTTGCGCCTACCGCTGACAGCTATGCTTACATGGCAGAACAAATCGCTGCTGCAATCAACTTCGTTGAAGTTGAACACATTCACGAATACGAAGCAGTAGTAACCGATCCTACTTGTACGGAAGACGGCTACACGACTTACACCTGTAAGGACTGTGGACATGAATACGTTGGCGACAAGGTAGAAGCTGTTGGTCGTCATAACTACGACAACGCTCCTTACGAATACGACGAAAACGGTCACTGGAAGAACTGTACCGTTTGTGGCGAAAAGGGTCAAGTAAAAGAACATAACTACAACAGAACTCACTTTGACGCTAACGGTCACTGGAAAGAATGCGCTTGTGGCGTAGACCATAAGGAACGCGCTGAAGATCACAGACTTGAAACCAAGACTGACGGTGACGATCACTGGAAAGAATGTTCTAGATGTGACTACGAAACCAGGAAACAAGCTCACGTTTACGACAGAGAAGTAGTTGACGATAAGTACCTTGAAAGCGGCGCAACCTGTGAAGACGAAGCAGTTTACTATAAGTCTTGTAAGTGCGGAAAAGCTGGCACGGAAACCTTCAAGAGCGGCGACGCTTTGGGTCACACCTATGGTGACTGGGTAAGCAACGGTGACGGCACGCATACCAAGACCTGTGGTAGAGACAATACTCATAAGGTAACCGAAAACTGCTCTGGCGGTACGCCGACCTGTACGGATAAGGCAGTATGTACCGAATGTAACGCTGAATACGGCGACGCTTCTGGCCACGACTACTCGATGACCTATTCCTACGACGAAAATAGTCACTGGTTTGAATGTTCTTGCGGTCATAAGAAGAACGTAGCTAACCACAACTTCGTGGCTGGCCAAGAAGTAGACGGCGTTGTTACTTACACCTGTCAATGTGGTAAGACCAAACTTCACGGTCATAACTACAGCGTAAACTACGACGAAAACAACCACTGGATGGAATGTTCTTGCGGTAAGATTAAAGACGTTTGCGCTCACGAATTCGACGACGGCGTAGAAGCAAACGGCAAGATTACTTGCTCCTGTAACTGTGGTTACTCCTACTACGTAGACGTAGAACCTGTTTCTACCGGCGCGATTATCGCAGTAGCGGCAAGCTCGCTCGTTGTAGCAGGCGGTGGTGGTTTCACTCTTGTATGGTTTGGTATCTACAAGAAGAGCGCTGCTGACTTAGTAGCTGCTGTTAAGAATATATTTGGCAAATTCAAAAACTTGTTTGTTAAAAAGAAATAAGAAATAAACGCTAAATAAAGAAAAACGCTTATCTTAACGGATAAGCGTTTTTTCTTTCTCTTAAATCAAACAAAAACGGCGTTATTTCGCCGTTTTCATGTTTATTGAATATTCTATCGTTGTTTCGATTAACTCACAAATTAAGGCCCTTTCTCGCGTTTTATTAAACGGAGTAAAGATAGGGCGTAGGTGCTCAGTTAATACTGAGCGGATTCGATTACGCCACCGCCAAGACAGTTCTCGCCGTCGTATAATACTGCGTACTGACCTTCTGTAACGGCGCGTTGCGGTTCGACAAAGTCGATATGAACGCTTCCGTCGTCGTTGATACGGACGTGGACGGGTTGGTCTGGCTGTCTATATCTAAATTTCGCCGTACAGGAAAACTCCTTGTTTTCGGGCTTTTTCGGTATCCAGTTAAAACCGCTAACTTCGCAGGATTTGGAATAAAGCGGGGACTCGTCGCCGTGGGAAACGTATAAAACGTTGTTTTTAAGATCCTTTTTAACGACGAACCAACGACCTTGGTCTTCGCCTTTGATCCCGCCAAGCTCCAAGCCTCGGCGTTGACCGAGCGTATAATACATTAGCCCCGAATGTTCGCCAACGCATTTGCCCGAAAGGTCTAAGATTTTACCGGGTTTTGCAGGTAAATACGTGCTTAAGAATTTCCTAAAATTCCTTTCGCCGATAAAGCAAATGCCCGTGCTATCCTTCTTTTTAGCAGTAGCTAAACCGTAGTCCAGCGCGATTTTACGGATTTCAGACTTCTCCATATCTTGCAAAGGGAAGAGTACGTCTTTGAGTTGGGCTTGCGAGAGTTGGTTTAAGAAATACGTTTGGTCTTTGTTTTGGTCGCGCGCCTTTTGTAAGTAATGCGTGCCGTTATCGTGCGTAATTTTACAATAATGCCCGGTTGCGATATAGTCCGCGCCCAAGCGTTTAGCTTCTTCTAAAAAAGGCCCGAATTTAATTTCACGATTGCAAAGTACGTCGGGATTAGGCGTTCTGCCTGCGGAGTATTCCGCAAGGAAATAAGAGAACACGCGGTCCATGTATTCTTTTGCAAAATTTACGGTATAATAGGGAATATCAATGAGCGAACAGACTCTTCTGACGTCAGCGTAATCTTCCTCAGCGGTACAACAACCGTTTTCGTCGTTTTCTTCCCAGTTAAGCATATATAAACCGATAACGTTATACCCTTGTTGTTTCAAGAGCAACGCAGCAACGGAACTATCAACGCCACCGCTCATACCGATGACAACCGTTTTGGACATAAACACCTCTAAAAGCATGATTTTTTTAAGGGTTATAAAAAAGAAAACCATGCCGATAAAACTATCGTGAAAAATTTTTTTAACAATTTGACAATATTATAGCATAAACGCTTGCAAAATGCAAGTAAAAAATATAAAATAAAAGTGCGTTTTTTGGAAACGACCAAGGAACGAAAAATTAACGCAGAACACCTACGTATCCGTAGCTCAGTTG
>JAZQZK010000243.1:0-2166 GCA_045634025.1 Candidatus Scatosoma sp. | reverse complement strand
AACCGCATGGAAAACTCAAACGGATTTGTACTTAAAGGCAAACACCGAAAAGGGCGAAAAATTATTGAGCCAAATCGAAGGATTGACTGAAGAGTGCGACGAAAAGGCTGTTGAAGAACAAAAGAAGGCTATTACGGAAATCGTTAAGAAACTTCCCCTCCAAAACCTTCCCATCGATAAGTTCGGAAAGGGCAAGACCAAAGAGTACTTTGATTCGCCCGAATGGGATAGCTTGTCTTCACAATGCTTGGGTTGTGGAACTTGTACCTTCGTTTGCCCGACTTGTCAATGCTTTGATATCCGTGATTTCAAAACGCACGATGGCATTTTGCGTTATCGTTGCTGGGATTCTTGTATGTATTCCGATTTCACGCTCATGGCGCACGGCAATAGCAGAACGACGCAAATGCAAAGATATCGCCAAAGATTTATGCACAAGCTCGTGTACTATCCTTCGCAAAACGATGGATTGTATTCCTGCGTTGGTTGCGGACGTTGTGTGAACAAGTGTCCTCAACGCTTGAATATTGTTAAAGTTATCAATACGTTGGGAGGTAAGAAGAATGATTGAAGAAAATCTCATTCCCAAAGTTGGCGTAATTACGAACGTTCGTAAGGATACGCCGGACGTAAAAACGTTTAGAGTAGTGGGAACGGACGGCAAAAAGCTCTTTAAGCACATGCCCGGTCAATGCGCAATGGTTTCCGTACCCGGCGTTGGCGAGTGTATGTTCTCTATCACGTCGTCGCCTACAAACGAAGAATATATGGAATTTTCCATTAAAAAATGCGGTTGCGTTACTGAAGTAATCCATTCTATGGAAGAAGGTTCGCAAGTTACCGTTCGTGGCCCTTACGGCAAAAACTTCCCCGTTGAAGAAGATTTCAAGGGTAAGGATTTGTTGTTTATTGCAGGCGGTATCGGTTTAGCGCCTCTTCGTAGCGTTATCAATTACGTGCGTCATTATCGCAATAATTACGGTAAGGTCGTCGTGGTTTACGGCGCAAGAAGCGCGGACGATCTCGTTGATTTCGAAGAGATTAAAACGGAATGGAAGAACGAGCCGAACTTTGAAGTTTATCTTACGATTGACAGACCCCAAGAAGGCTGGGACGACCACGTAGGTTTCGTTCCTTCGTACGTAAAAGAGCTTGGTCTTGACCCGAACATGACGGCAGTACTTTGCGGTCCGCCTATCATGATTAAGTTCACGCTTGCAGGGCTTTTAGAACTTGGATTTGATAAATCCCGTGTATATACGACGCTTGAACTTCGTATGAAGTGCGGTTTCGGTAAATGTGGCAGATGCAACGTTGGTGATAAATTCGTATGTAAAGACGGACCCGTCTTCCGTATGGACCAACTTGATGAACTTCCCGATGAATATTGATTTTTTAGGAGATTACTTAAATGGAAAAAATGGTAAACGTATATCTTTTCGGTAAACGCTATCAAGTACCGGAAAGCTTAACGATTATGAAGGCTATGGAATATGCAGGATACCAGCTTGTACGCGGTTGCGGTTGCAGAAACGGTTTCTGTGGCGCGTGCGCTACGATTTATCGTATCCACGGCGAGCAAGAACCCAAAACCTGTCTTGCTTGTCAAACCAAGGTAGAAGAAGGTATGTACGTTGCAACGTTGCCTTTCTTCCCGCTCGTTAAAAAGGTTTACGACATCGAAAAGATTAAACCCACCGAGCAAATCATGATGCAGCTTTATCCGGAAATTTATTCTTGTATCGGCTGTAACGCTTGTACGAAGAGCTGTACGCAAGAGCTTAACGTTATGCAATACATTGCATACGCGCAACGCGGTGAATACGAAAAATGCGCGGAAGAAAGCTTTGACTGCGTAATGTGCGGCGTATGTTCTTCCCGTTGCCCCGCAGGTATTTCGCATCCCCAAGTTGCGGTGCTTGCTCGTCGTTTGACTGGTAAGTATCTTGCGGCGGTTAGTCAACACCTTGAAAACCGCGTCAACGAAGTAAACGAAGGCGTATATAAGGCGTTGATTGAGGACTTGATGCAAAAACCCGTTGAGGAACTCAAAGAACTCTATAACAATAGAGAAATCGAGAAATAAGGAGCAAGACGTATGTATCAATATACTGAAGAACAAATTCAATCAATGAAAAAAGTCGAAGAAACGAGAAACGCTCGTTT
>JAZQZK010000242.1:0-2220 GCA_045634025.1 Candidatus Scatosoma sp. | reverse complement strand
TACCTAAAGAACCGCAATATTCCACGGCAAAAGACGTTGCAAAAATGCTGAAAGCTTTGTTAAAACACGATGAATATTATAAAATCGGACAAGTTTGGATGGATAGCTTTAAGCATCCCAAAGGTAGAGTAACTGAAATTTCCAACACAAACAAGTTGATTAAATTTTACGAAGGTTGCGACGGGGGAAAAACGGGCTTTACTAATCAAGCAGGGTTTTGTCTTGCAGCGACGGCAAAACGCAACGGGTTACGTATAATTTCCGTTGTAATCGGCGAAGAAAACAGTAAAACAAGATTTAACGACGTAAGAACGACCTTTGATTACGCTTTTGCGAATTATTCTTTGAAAAACGTCGTGGATTCTAACAATCCACTTGAAGAAAAGGCAAGTGTTTTAGGCTCAAAACAAAAGGAAATTTCTATAAAACCTTCGAGAAACTCCAACGTTTTAGTCAAACGCGGCGACAAATCGGAATATACGATAGAAACGCATATTTACGATAAACTTAAAGCGCCTTTACAGGCTGGAGCAACCGTTGGGGAACTCGTTGTCTTCAAAGATGGCGTAGAACTTGACCGTATAGCTTTAATCGCAAATGAAAGCGCAGAGAAGTCGAATTTCTTTGATAAATTTAAGGATATCGCTAAAAAATGGTCGATAAAATAATTAAAAAGTAATCAATATAGCTCATCCACGCGTAAATTTTATCGTTTGCGCGTGGTTTTCGTTAAAAATCTGAAGAAATAGGAAAAAATCTGCCTTCGTAGCCTTGCAATTTTCGCAAAAATCTGTTACAATATAAGCATAAGAAATAAATCAAAAGGCGAACAAATGAACACTCGATCTACTTTGAATATAAACTCAAAAGGGCATCTTCAAATCGGTGGCGCGGATTGCGTTGAACTTGCAAAGAAATTCGGTACGCCCTTGTACGTTTTTGATGAAGAATATATCAGAACGATGATGCGTACTTACCGCGATACGCTTGCGAAAGAATACGCTGGAAACGGCATAGTTCTTTACGCGTCAAAAGCCTTTTCTTGTAAGGCGATTTATGCAATAGCAAAACAAGAAAATATCGGTATTGACGTCGTTTCGGGCGGGGAATTATACACCGCTTTGCAAGCAGGTTTTAACCCTGAAAATATCTATATGCACGGCAATAACAAGCTTGATTATGAGCTTTCCGAAGCCTTGGACGCAAAAATCGGTTGTATCGTTGCCGATTCTTATTCAGAGATTGATAAAATCAATCAGTTCGCTAAAGAAAGGGGCATGGTACAAGACATTCTCTTGCGTATCAATCCTGGAATCGAAGCGCATACACACGCATTTGTGCAAACTGCAACGACGGATAGTAAATTCGGTTTTTCCATCAACGATGAGACCGCAGATAAAATCACGGAATACGCGCTTACAAAACCTAACGTTGCCTTGAAAGGCTATCATTGTCATATCGGTTCTCAAATTTTTGAGAAGCAATCCTTCGTGTTAGCGGCTGAAAAGTGCATGAATTATATCGCGCACGTTAAGGAAAAGTTTAATTTTACCGTTAAAACCTTGAATTTAGGCGGTGGTTTTGGCGTTTGGTACACCGATGAAGACCGTAAAATCCCCGCAGAAGGCTATGCGGAATACTTAAAGGCTTTAATCGACTCCGTTAAGATGAACGCAACGGAAAAGGGGCTTGAGTTGCCGTATTTAATCATCGAGCCTGGTCGTTCCATCGTCGGTGAAGCGGGAATAACGCTTTACACAGTTGGCGCGATTAAAGACATCCCTGGCGTAAAGAAATACGTTGCCGTTGACGGTGGTATGTTTGATAACCCTCGTTACGCTTTGTACGAGTCAAAGTATACCGCGCTTCTTGCTAATCGCGCAAACGAGGAATGCACAGAAATTGTTACCATTGCGGGGAAATGCTGTGAAAGCGGGGATATTATTGCAGTTAACGTATCCATGCCGAAAGCGGAAAGCGGGGATATTATTGCTGTGCTTTCAACGGGCGCTTATAACTATTCGATGGCAATGAATTATAATCGAAATAAAATCCCTCCTTGTGTTCTCGTGAAGGATGGAAAAGGGGAATATATCGTTCGTCCGCAAACTTATCAAGATATTGCGAGAAATGACGTAATTCCTCAAAGACTTGAGAAAAAGAATTGATAAACCGCAAAAGAAATAAGGGATTTGCGGAAAAAAATTATGTACCCACTTG
>JAZQZK010000241.1:0-12509 GCA_045634025.1 Candidatus Scatosoma sp. | reverse complement strand
TTATCTCTAAACAAGGCTCGGTTATGGCGATTAGCGGAATTATGGCTCGTCTTCATAAGGACAAGCGTCTTAAATGTTTCACTAGCCTTGCCGCGATTGAGAATAGCGCGAAATCGGCGTATGAAACGATAGCCCAGCTCGCATCGTCTGAAGTCACGCCCGAAACGCTTGAAGAAAGCTCGCTTGCGCTCGAAAACTCGGTATTGAAAGACAAAATCGACGACCTTGCGCTCATTTATCGCGAATATTTGCTTTTCCTTTCCGATAACGGATTCTTAGACGAAAGCAAGTACCTTGCGCTTCTTCCCGAGCGCATTAAGAACGATCCCGAACTTAAACGCGCCAACGTGTTCTTCCTTTGCTACACGTCATTTACCGCGCAAGCGATGAAGGCGGTTCGCGCGGCGGTTGAGAACGCGAGAAACGTTATCGGTGTTTTCTGCTCGGGCAAGGAAGAATTATACACGAACAAGGCGCGGGATAGCTTTAGACGAGTTTGCGCGGAATACGGCGACGTTAAAATGCTTGATCTTGGCGCTCCTATCGGTGGAGAAGCGGAAATTTTAAGAAAAGGTTTGTACGAACCCGACTGCTTGAAGGGTTTAGGTGCGACTACCGACAAAATCACGATATACGAAGCGAGTGATTTATGGGACGAGATTGAATACGTCGCTATCCAAATTAAGAAAAACTTACAAGAAAAAGGCCTTCGCTATCGCGATTTCGCGTTGCTTTTGCCGAACACGAACGAGTATTCCTTGCCCGTCAAACGCGCGTTTGCCGAGTACGGTATTCCCTGCTTTTTCGATGAGAAAAAGTCCTTGAAAAAGCATCCTGTTAGCGATTTTTTACTCGGCGCGCTTGAAACTGTTAGAGAACGGTATTCGCCTGCGTCCGTGCAAGCGCTTACGCAAAACGTTTTCTTTGGCGAGAGTGACGAGTATAGAAACTATCTCCTTAAATACGCCAACTATCGCGGCGGCGCGCTTAAAGAAATCAAGGACACAGACGCCTTTGATTTTGAAAAGGTGGAAAGCGGTAAAGCCCGCCTTGAAAAAGCCACGAAAAACATAAAACGCAAGGGGCAGGGTCGAGAGTTTTGCATTGCAATCAAAAACTTGCTCAAAGATTTTGACGTTGAAAATCAGCTTGCTTCGCTTGCAGAACAGGTCGAAGACGTGTCCACGCGCGGGTATCTTTCTCAAATCTTTAACGCGCTTGAACGCGTTTTAGACGAGGCGGAATTATTGACGGCGGATAGAGAAATGAGTGTTGCGGAGTTTCAAGTCGTACTCTCTGAAGGCTTGGACGCAACCGAGCTTTCGCTCATTCCCTTAAAGACGGACGCCGTGTTCGTTGGGGATATTTCTTCAAGCCGAATTGAAAAGGTGGACGTGCTTTTCGTCGCAGGTTTAACGGACGCCGTTCCGCATAACGCGGACGATACCGCGCTCGTTTCCGACAAGGAAATCGCAAAGCTTGCCGAAGTCAAGACCTTGATCGAACCAACGGTTGCCGAAGTTAACCTTCGCACCCGCGAAAGCGTTTGCTTAAACCTTTGCACCTTCACGGATAGATTGTATTTATCTTACCCCTTGAGCGCGGACGGAACGAAACCGACCACAAGCGAAATCTTACGCTACGTAAACGGACTGTTTAGTGGCGTGAATGGAAGTTTGGTCGCAAAAAAACAATTATCCGACGAAGACTTTGCATACGCTTGTTCGGCAAAACTCCCTGCGATTAGACGTAGGTTTGTCGAACGCGATAATTTCCATAATAAAAAGACAAACTCCGCAGAACGCGGTTTATCGGTGTCCGAAGTTTTGGAGCGTCTTGGCGAGGTTGAAACCCAAGAACGTGGGGGGCATGTCACGATTAAACGCGGTGAAGAGCTGTTTTTCAAGGACGGAAAAGTGTCGCCTACCGCGCTTGAAACTTACTTTAATTGTCCTTTCAAAAACTTCTTAGAACAGGGCTTAAAAGTCCGCGACCGCGAAGAAACGCTCGTGATGGCGGTGGATACGGGTAACTTCTTGCACGAAGTACTTGAAAGGTTAAGCGCGGAGATTGAAAATTTGAGTACCGAAGCGCAAGCGGCGCAGTTTGCGAAAGACGTCGCAACCGAGCTTTTGAAGAAACCGCTGTATTCAGCGCAGGCGGAAACGGAATCGGGCAAATACTCTTCAGAGTGTATGCTCGAAGAAAGCGAGAAGGTTGCGGTTGCGGTGTATCGCCAAATCAAATGCTCGAAGTTCAAAGTCGAAGGCATCGAAAAAGTCGTATATACCCCCGAATTTTCAGGTAAGATTGACAGAATGGACGGCACGGATAAGTACGTTCGAATTATCGACTACAAAACAGGCGACGTCAAAGCCGTACCCATTGAATATTACACGGGCAGAAGAATCCAAATCCAGCTTTATATGTCCGCGGTACAAGGCGATAGAATTCCTGCAGGCGTTTACTATTTCCCTGCTTCCGTAAGCTATAAAAACGAAGACGAGGACGAGGGCAGGTATCGAATGCGCGGGTATATGAACGGGGATTTAGACGCAATCCAAGCAGGTGATACCACCATTTCTAAAGGCGAAAAAAGCGACTTCTTCGGGGCTACGCTTGACGTTAAGAATAAGAGCCCGAAGGTCATGGACGAAACGAGTTTCCGTAGGTTTATCGCCTATTCAAATCTCGTCGCAAACGGCGCGAGAGAAGAGCTTAAAGACGGGTTTGTTGCGGCGTCACCCTATAAAGGCGCGTGCGGGTATTGTAAATTTGGCGGCGCGTGCGGGCGTGATTTTGAGTGCGCTCCCCGCTCGGAAAAGGATGTGAGAGAACGCGCGATCGTGGACGTAGTCGCAAGGGAGGAAGAGTAATGGCTTTTACCAAAGAACAAGCAACTGCAATAGAGCGAAAGGGTAAGGTTATCGTTTCCGCATCGGCAGGAAGCGGTAAAACTACCGTAATGATAGAAAAAATTATCCAACTGATTTTAGGGGATACTTCCGTTTCGGATATCCTTGCGGTTACGTTTACCAAAAAAGCTGCGTCGCAAATGAAGGACAAGCTCAAGCGTGAGCTTATCAAGTCGATCAACTCCGACGAGATAACCCCCGAAAAGAGAAAACTCCTTAAAGACCAGCTTACGCTAGTCCCCAGCGCGGATATTTCAACCATACACTCCTTTTGCGCAAGGCTTATCCGCACCCATTTCTTTGACGCAGGGGTAGCGGGTGACTTCAAAATAATCGCAGGGGACGATGCGGACGGTGTCGCGCTTAAAAACCGCGCGCTCGACAGGGTACTCGAAGAAGCCTTTGCCGAAGATAAATCGGGTGACTTTTTCAAACTCCTTTCCGCCTACTGGCGTAAAAAAAGCGACAAAGCGCTTCGCGAAATTTTCCTAAAAATCTACGGGTCTATTCGCGATAGAGCGGATTACAGAGAAGTTTTAGCCCGTTCCGGGAACTACACCGAAGACGATTTCAACGATATTTGCAACGAAATGATGTCGCTTTTGAAAGAGAAATGCGAGTATTACGCCGCCATCGCCGAAGAGTACGAGTACTACTTCAAGAACAACAACGGCAAGAAGTCGGAAGAGTTCGCAAGGGGCGTAAAGGAAGGTTTCTTAGAGATCGCAAACGCGCCCGATTACTACACGGCGGTAAAAACGAATAAACGCTCGTTGACGAAAGAAACGGTAAGCAAAAAACACACGGCGGAATACGCCCAAAAATTGAGCGAGATTTCGTATTTGCGTAAAGAGAAATACGATAAATTCTTCAAGGACTTCCAAAAAATTAGCGAGATGAACGAAGCAAAACAAAGTTTCTTAGCATCGGGCGAGCTTGCCCGCGCGTTCGGGAAATATCTTTTGAAGTTCGACGAAGAGTACACCGCGCTCAAACGTGAGAGAAATTTGCTTGATTATAACGACCTTGAACACATCTCGCTTTCGCTTTTGTCGAACGAGAAAATTTTAGAAGAAGTCCGCGGACGGTACACCCATGTCTTCGTTGACGAGTATCAAGACGTCAATCCCGTGCAGGAAAAACTCCTTTCGCTCGTCGGGGATAAGAACGTGTTCTTGGTAGGGGACGTCAAGCAAGCTATCTATGGTTTCAGGGGCAGTAAGTCCAAATACTTTGGTGAAAAGCAAGAAGAATATTCCAAGGACGGTTCGTCTTTGCATCTTTCTAAAAATTTTAGAAGTAGCGACAAGGTACTTGACGCAATCAACACCCAGTTCGTTTCGATTATGACGGGCGAAGTTTGCGGCGTGGACTATGCTCGTGGCTCGGTTATGGAAAAGGGCGGTGGGTATCCAGAAAACAGCGGTCGCGTAGTCGCGCATATTTTTGAAGGCTTACAAGACGAAGAAAAGAAAGAAGAAAAAGAAGAAAAGCTTTTGCCCGTCTATTCCGTACGCAAAGCAACCCTTTCTAAAGAGCGTGGCGAGATTATTGAAACCGCGCGCGCGATAAAGACGATTATCGACGAAGAACTCGGTCAAGAATTCTACGATATCGAAAGCAAGAGAATGGAAAAAGTCCGCTATTCAGATATCGTCGTCTTGACTAGAAAAACTATGGGCGAGATTAAGAATATCACGCTTGAACTTTCCGAACTCGGCGTACCTGTTACAAGCTCGGCGGCGGTGAATATTTGCGAATATTCCGAAGTAAAAACGCTCATTGATATCTTGAGTTTACTCGACAATGAAGAGCAGGATATTCCGCTCGTAACCGCGTTACTCTCGGCCATGGGTGGCTTGGACGTGAACGATTTGACGGATATTCGACTTGCATTTAGAAGCGAAAAAACCTTCCGCGCCTCGTGTAAGCGTTACGCGGAAGAAAAGAAGGATAGAATCTCCGCAAAGCTCAACGCGTTCTACGCGTTCTACAAACGCCTTCGCACGTTATCCGCAGTTTCATCGGCAGGGGAAGTACTTTCCGCGCTCTTATCCGAAACGCAAATGGAAGCGGAAATCCTTGCCCGTGAAAACGGCGTAGGGTGCTTGAACAGGGTTCGTCGTTTCGTAACGGAAAGCGTTTGCCCTGAACCGCTTACTTTACACGAATTCTTGACCCGCCTTAAAAATCTCAATTACGAAATCGAGTACAGTGAAAGTAGCGGTGAAAATTCCGTACAAATTCTCACGATGCACTCGTCAAAGGGTTTGGAATACCCCGTCGTAATCGTCAACGCCACCGAAAGATTTAACGGTAAATCCCGCGCAGAAGTGGTCGTGGACGAGAGATACGGGATTATTACAAACGCGTTCAACTCCGAAAAAATGACGAAGAGCGAGACTATCCTTCGTCAGCTCTACGAAGAACGAAAACAGCGCGAGGGTATCGGCGATGAATTAAATTTATACTACGTAGCCATGACGAGAGCGAAATACGCCCTGCATTTACTCTTCAAGGAAAGACCACCCATTCCCGACGTTCCGTACGCGCGTAGTTTTGCCGAACTCACCGATTTTTCGGTCTGGGAAGACTATATCCGCTACGGCGTAGATGAAATTGTTTGCCGCTTAGACCGTGAAGTCGAAGGCGGAAAAGCAAACGAAGAACTTGTTAAGAAAATAACGTCCGCGTACGAGTGGGAATATATTTACAAAGGCGGTGAAAATTTATCCGTTAAAAATTCCGCGACTTCGATCATGAACGACGTCAAAGCCTTTTCAAGCGACGAATACGCGATCGAGCCTATTTTTGAAGAGAAGGAAGACGCGTCCAACTGGAAAGGAAAACGCATAGGAAAAGAAGCAGGTATCGCCTACCACGCTTTCCTTGAGAAGTTCGATTTTTCAAAAATCAAGGGGGCAGGTACGAGAGAAAGCCTTCTTTCGCTCGTAAATACCACTCTTTTGGAATGGGAAAAGAACGGCGTTCTTTCTTCTGAAACCATCGCCTTACTTTCCAAGGAACAGCTCGTAGATATCCTTTCCTTGCCCGTTTTTGAAAAAATCGACGGCGCAAAGCTATATAAAGAACAACAATTCTTCGCGTCCCTTCCTATTCGGCTCGTACCTGCCATTATGGAACGGCTTCCTAAAGAGAGTAGCGCAAGTATGTTAAACGAAGAATTACTCTTCCAAGGCGCAATCGACTTACTTGCCGTTTTCAAGGACGGAAAGGCGTGGATAATCGACTATAAGTTCTCCGTTAAGGACGAAGAAACCTTGAAAAAGGAGTACGCTCCCCAGCTCGAGCTTTACAAGAAAGCGGTTGCAAGAATTTTGAAAAAGGACGAAAGCGAGATTTCTTGCAGTATCGTAAACTTGTTGCGTGGATTTGAAATCTCCCTTTAATCATTAAAATTTTATAAACGCGTATAAAAAATCCCATTTACGGCTATACTTCTTCAAGAAATTTTGGAGAGTAAACTAAATGGGATTTTTGAATTTTTCGTATAATCAGCTTGAAATTATTTGTGGCGTACTGTTTTGCATTAGCATCGTCTTAACGGGGATTTTATGCGCGCTTGCCCTTCTTAAAATTAGAAAAGCGAGAGTGGAGCGTTTCAAAAAAGCATCGCGGGAGTTTTCTTTTTCTCTACCCGATCGGGAAAACGCTTTCGTTCGCGATAGACTCCATAGTGGACTTTGTCCTGAACAGGAAAAGAAAAACTGCGCGGATACGGTGCTAATGAAGGATTTAGACGTCCGATTAGACTACACGAGAAAGACGGTGGCAAAACTCAAGGCGCTAGAACTCACGCCTGCCGATAGATTAGAAGTCAATCGTATTTCCAAAACGGTTACCTTTTACGCGCTCAAAAACGCGCTCTCGCCAAGTGAAACGAGATCGCTTAACGATTGCTTTGCAAGGCTTTTGAAGCTTACGACCAAATACGCGATATAAATCTTACCCCGCGTTATCAAAATTAACGCGAAAGGGCGCAAGCGACAGGGTGAATTTGATAAGTTCGCCCTGTTTTATTTTGTCTTTTAGAATGCGTCTGGACACTCCGCTATTTTGCTCTTCAGCCCATTCCCCAAGCGGATAGGGAAGTGGTTTAAGAATTAAGATATCGGACAGTCCGTCGATGGCAAGCGCAGGATATTTTTTACCGCTGACAACGAGTTTTGAAACGCAAGAATTTTCACAAATCACGCCGTCAAGCCTACCCAGGTATTTGCCTTCGCAAGTATACACGGGAAGATAGGGGGTAAGTCTTGCGCATTGATTTGGAAACGCGGAACGTAAGTTTTTGAGATAAACCGCCCCACTTTCGTCTATACGTAAGGCGCTTGAAATAGGCAAATTAACTCTCTTATCATCGTCGAGCGAACAAAAAAGATACTTAATTTGTCCGCTTTTTTTACTGATATACACACCCAAACAAACCCCGCGTTTTTCGTAAATAAACTCGTCGCCTTTTTTGCGTTTAACGTAAATCGGTTTTTGGAAAAAATCCATAACGAAACTCCTTTTAAGTTAATTGATTTCATCATACACCCTTCTAAAAGTCGAAAATTAAGAGTTTTTTTCGGCTTTTGATTTTTTTTGTAAGTCTTTAAGGGGAGTAGAGAAACTTCTAAAATCTTTTTGGGTTATAACTTCTGCAAAACACTTGCAAATCAAGTTTTGTTATGATATAATATAGTTGGATTTAGCAGTGACTTTACAAAGTCGCTTAAAATAGAAAAACTTTAGGAGACGTTACAAATGAAACGTAAAATTATTGTTATTGTAGCAGGTATTTTGGTTGCTATTGCAATCGCCGTTGGCGTTATTATCGGCGTAGGCGCGTCGAAGAAGGCAGAAGTTGTATCCAAGAGCGATACTATGGTCGTAATTCAAGTGAATAAAACCAAGGATTTTGAAACTTTCCTTGACGTTATGAACTATCTCAAGGAAAAGGGTAAATTGAATTTTGAACTTTCTGGTGGCGCGGTATCTTCCATTGAAGGTAAGTCTGCGAGCAATACCGCAAGTTGGGCGCTCTACTCTTCGGATAGCGAAAATTCCGACGTTAGCTGGGGTAAGGTTACGTACGAAGGTACGATTTGTGGTATGGTTAGCGTAGTGCTTGAGGAGTTGCCCGTTGTAGAAGGCGCGTATTACGTTTGGAAATTCATTTAAGATAAACGCTTTTTGTTAAAAATTAATACGAACGTAGGGTACGGCTTTTAGGTAAGCCGTTCAAAAGGGAAGAGAGAAATTTTTACGAAATCGTAGGAAGTTGCTCCACTGCCCCCGCAACCGTAAGAACGTCCGCTTTTATCCACTGTGAAAAATGGGAAGGATAGGGGCAGGTATGCGTTGAATGCATACCAAGGTCGTTGTAAGTCGGGAGACCTGCCCTTACGTTTTAGAGAAACGAATATCCGAGGGGACGCGGAGAATTTCGCTCAAAAACCGTATTAGGACGGTCTTTTTGCGCACGCTTTTTCCGCTTGTCTTTGGATAGATAAGCGGAAAATTTTATTTAAGGAGGCGTTCAAATGAAACGCAGAATTTATAGTTTAGCTATACTTTTACTCACGATTGTAATAAGCGTATTCGCGTTTGTCGGTTGTGATAAAGGCCATGCGAAAGCGGAAATTATCTCAAAGACGGATACCATGGTCGTGATTCAAGTCAACGAAGCGGAAGGCTTTGCAACTCTGCTTGACGCAATGAACTATCTTAAAAACGAAGGCGAGCTTACTTTTGAAGTCGCAGGCGGTATGGTGTCTTCGATTGAAGGGAAGGCAAACCCTGCCGACTGGAGCGCGTGTTGGATGGTTTATACGTCGGATGCGGAGATGGCGAATGCGAAATATACGGTTGAGTATAACGGCAATATTTACGGACAAGCCATTTTAGGCGTGGAAAGTTTGCCGATTGTCGCGGGCGCGTACTACGTTTGGTCGTACGATATCTTCGCGTGGTAATATGTCGGGGAACAAAAACAATAAAAAAATAACGCATACCGCAAAGGAATGCGCCTTTCTTGCCGTATTCGTTGCGGTGGTAATCGCCGTGCAAACGGCGCTTTCCTTCGTGCCGGGGGTAGAACTCGTAACCGTCCTTTTCGTGTCGTATTCTTTCGCAATGGGCTCAAAAAGGGGAATGCTCGCCGCGACGGCGTTTAGTTTTTTAAGGCAATTCGTGTTCGGGTTTTTCCCAAACGTTTTGGTTTTGTACTTGGTTTACTACAACCTTTTAACGCTTGGGTTTGGGTTACTTGGAAAAATACTACAAAACCCGATAAAAAGATTACCTTTAATCGTGGGGATTGCCTGCGTAGGAGCGGTTATATTCACGCTAACGGATAATATTCTAACGCCGATTTGGTACGGGTATAGCGCAAGGGCGACGAAGGCGTATTTTTTGGCGTCCATTCCGTTTATGATTCCGCAGGTTATCGCTGTGGCGGTGTCTGTCGCCTGCCTGTTCTTGCCAATTTGGAAGGTTTTACGTGGCGTCTATCAAAAGCTTTGATTGAATTTTACGCATAAAACAATTGCAAAATCTTTACTCTTATGGTATAATGAAACCCAAGACCGTAGGCAGTAAAGATTTTTATTTATGGCCAAGGACAAGGAGAGAAAGATGAATTTTAGTGAAATTGCAAACGCAAGACAATCCTGTCGAAATTATAATAATGAGCGTGAAGTGGAAGAGGAAAAGATAAACGCTATTTTAGCGACGGCAAGGCTTTCCCCGTCCGCTTGTAACGGTCAACCTTATCAAATGACGGTTTGTTACGGCGAAACGGCGAAAAAGGTAGCCAAAGCAACGCAAGGTATGGGTATGAATAAATTCGCAAGCAACGCGCCTGCGCTTTTGGTTATCTCCGAAAAACCGTACGTGGCGTCCGCCGCGCTTGGCGCAAAGCTGAAAAAGAACGATTATCGCTCGATAGATATCGGTATTTTATCGGCGTATATCACCGCCGAAGCCACGGCGCAAGGGCTTGGGAGTTGTATTCTCGGTTGGTTAAACGACGAAGAAATCCGCGAGATTTGCGGACTTGACGGCGCGGTTCGTTTGGTGATTACGCTTGGCTATGCAAGTGACGACGATAAACTCCGCGTCAAGAAGAGAAAAGAGACGGCGGAGCTTGTAAAAATTATAAAATAATCCATAAAACCAAGGCTTGATAGGGGTGGGGCGTATTTGCCTTGCCCTTACTTTTTTGCAAAAGAAAAAATCGCTAGGCAAATCCTAACGATTTTTCTTTATTTTTAATTGAATTACGGTTCTCTGATAAGCTTAACAGGTTTTTCCTTGGCGATTTTAATAATCGGGATAAGGGAAGACGCGATAGCCGTCGCGATACTTGCAAGCATAATAATAATTACCTGTCTTACGTCGTATAACGCAAAGTCGATTGCAAGGTTCATGATATTTCTAATATACGCGTTTACGAAAATGCAACCAACCCCTGCAACGACGGACGCGAGTATGCCGTTGATGATAGCGATAATCAAGCTTTCCGTCATAAACATTAAGAAGATATCCTTTCGGCCAGACCCAAGCGCGCGAAGTACGCCGATGGACTGCCTTTTCGCAACGATACTAGCCGAGATGTAGTTGTAAAGCATGAATATAGAGAATAAAGCCAAAACGATTGCGATATACAAGAAGAGCGTTGAGAAACCGCTAATAATTTGTTCGCCTTCGTCGATAAGGCTAAGCACGTTATTGCCATACCAAATAAGACTTACGTCGTCGCTCGTCATCTTTTCAGCCAAAACTCTCGTAGCCGTTCTACTGTTATTCATAGGCGCGATTACTCTACCGTACAGCCCTTGGTTAGTGTTAACGCCGATAGAAGCTAATGCGTTCGTTGTCATCGCGATAGGATAGGTGGAGCTACTAGGGATATTTACGTCTATATCAACGCCTGTATATACGCCAACAACTTTGAATTGCTTAGAGTCGATACCATTCGTCGAGATCTTTAAGTTTTTAATATGGCTTTGTACGCCGATATCCTCATTTTCTATTAACGATTTGAGTGTGTCAACGTAAGTTCTAAGACCACGAGTCATTGTGTCGGTGAATTCCGTTTGGAATTGACGTAACAAGTACTGACTTTCTTGCGCGGTTAAAACGTCTAAATATTCGAAGTAAGCTTGTGATTTTTCATATCTATACAAATCGTCTAAATATTCGAGGGATATTAAAACTTCGTTGTCGGCAAGAGGCGCTGCTTTGTCTTTTGTCGAATCGAACAAAAGGATTTTAGACGTGTCGATATCTTTCAAATCGTAAAATCTAGCTTGTTTATTACCCGTATCAATTCTATAAGGAACGACGCGATCGAAGGTTAATTCGTATTCTTGGTGAACGTAATAGCTTGGAATACGTTGCTTGGGCGCATTGTTTACCACCTTTTTATCGTTCATAAAGTAATCCGTAAATCCTTCGCCGACGAGGAAGTTGGAGTACAATCCAGCGTTCAAATACGTCTTAAAGTCTTCGCCTAAGGAATCGTTAGAAAGCCTAGAAGAAGTTTTTAACTCATCGTATTTAGCGGGGATTTCACCAGAATCGTAAATACCAGAGATCGTGTAACTAACGCTACTTACTTGGATAGATGCGCCTATCAAACGCTCGATGTTCATAAGCGTAGGGTTTGTATTTCCGCCCGACCAGAACAAGATACTTTCCGCTAAATATTTCGTGATAGCAACTTCGGTATCGTTTGCCGTATCTTTTTCTATATCATAGACGAATTCAGGAAGGTTACCTGCGATAAGCTTTAAGTTAAAGCCGTTCTCGTCAAGAACTTTAGCGTAAGTTTTACTGCCGTTTTCTTCAAATACAATTTCGTCGTTCTTAAATTCAACGAAACCAGTAACTTCGGGGATATAATAAAGGGCGCCCGTGTTTGTTGCGGTATTTTTACCAACCGTAATTCTTACTTCGTCGCCGTTGGTGCGCGTTAAGTAAGAAACGGAGTGCGTCGAAAGATAATCGGAAAGGTTTGCGTCGGACAAATTGTAAACGGGACGGAACTTGAATCCCGTTTCGTTTGACAAGTTTTCAATGCCTTTGTCGGTAAGTTTAACGAAATTGCTGTACGTGTAAGTAGAATCGGAATAGTAAGGCGAATCCGAACCGTATTCCTGATAAACGGAAACCGCTTGGTAGTCGGATTTTCTAAGCGTACTTTGTACGGTCTTCGTAGCGTTGTAAGCAGCGACGGTATCAAAAAGCCCGAACACCGCGAACGCAATCACGGATAAGAACACGGTGAAGACAAGTCTGCCCGGCTTAACGCCCAAAGATTTCACGCCAAGTTCTGCCGCGCTTCTATATTTCATTTTACTGTTTATAAGCTTGACTTGGTTTGACGTTTTAGTGACTTTCACATCCTTAGTCTTTTGCTTTTGTCTAATAACGACTTTCTCGGTGAAATTGATTTTCTTCTTCTCGCGGATAGCCTTCAAAAGCTCTTCCGTTTCGTGTGGATTCAAGTCTGAACCAACCTTTACAGTCAACGATTCGCTGTCTTCGTGTAAATTCCCCTTAATCTCGGTGTCGGTGATGGTA
>JAZQZK010000240.1:0-1583 GCA_045634025.1 Candidatus Scatosoma sp. | reverse complement strand
GATAGTCAAGCTATTTCATATCTGTATGAGAAAATTTTTTAACCAAATATCACTATTGCTAAGGCGATAGTTTGCGCAATCGCTAGCACGGGTGAAAGCCAAAACATAAACTTTCTAAAACCGCTTTCGAAATGGATATCGTCTTTTACCTTTTCAATTTCCTTTTTCGCTTTATTAACCTCGCTTATCATTTTCCCTGCGCTTTCATTTACAGCGATTACGGCGTTATCCGCCATTTTAGTAATACTTTGTTTCATAGTTCTTACCGCTTCGTCAGTCGCCTTTGCCGTAGCTGTACTTACTTGGTGCTCGATGTCCGTTACTGTTTCCGATATCTTGCTCAGCGTTTGGTTGAGGCTCTTCGACAATTGGTTGTTGCTCTCTTTGACTTCTTTCGATATCAGCCAAACGTCTCCTCTCAGCTCGCTCACGAGCCTTTCGTTGGTTCTCTCTAAGTTCTTCACTTGCTGCGTCTGTTCCGCGATTCGCACATTCTGCATCTCGATTAAGTTGTTGCATTGCTCGCGCGACATCGTTAAGGCTTTCGACAACATACCGTCTCGTGCTTCCGTTGCCAAACGTTGTACCTGCTCGCACAATTCTAATGCCGGCGGGTTGTGCGATAAATCCACCGGCTGGTCCTCGATTACGGGTTGAGGACGCTCGCCCGTTATTTTGTTTATCAAGTTGTTTTAATACCTCCATTTTACTATAATTTGTTCCGAGCTTTTCCCCTCGGATAGGTTTTTGTTTTTCAGGATGAAGATAAGAATAATCCTTTCCATCCCTTGTGATTTTTACGCCGTAACACTTTTCAAGATATTCCTTGAACTTGTCTGGCGTAATAGAATTTTTAATCGCTTCCGCAATTACTTCTCTTAGTTCTTCTTTCCAACTAACACCGCCTTTGAGCATAATCTTTTTCTCAACTGCTGTTCTACTATTCTTGCCACGCTTTCTAAAATCCGTTTCGCTAAACCCGTATTTCTTCCCTATCCTATTCGCTTCGTCTTTCATCTTCACGTAGTCTTGTTTATTAAACTGCAATTTCTTGCCCGTTATCGGGTCAACGGCATTTACGATAATATGACTATGCACCGTTTGCGTATCCGTGTGGGTAGCAATAACGCACTCATAATCTTTGAATAATTTTGCCGTTAGTTCTTCGGCGTAAGCGTGCGCCTTTTCAGGCGAAACTTTATCCTGCCGCGCGCACGATAATTTACAATGATAATATTTGCGCTCGTCAAACTTATCCCCTTTACCAAACCTGCTTGCCGTTTCATCAAACTGCTTTGCGTAGTCCTCGTCTTCAAAAAGATTTCTTGCCGATACTATCCTTGCTTTCTTTTCATCGGTGATATATTCGATACCGTTTTTCGGTTTTGCCTTGCTTGCACTACACTTAAAAAGCGGCATTATCCACCTCCGATTGCAATAGATATTTTTCGGTATAATTCTTTCAAACTTTTGATACACGCCTTTATTTCTTCTTCCGTAGCCAAGCCGTTATAACTGTTTCTAACCACTTGATTTAGGTTGTTACCTTGACGTTTTAGTTCGGCTAAAATCTCGTTGCCGTT
>JAZQZK010000239.1:0-10823 GCA_045634025.1 Candidatus Scatosoma sp. | reverse complement strand
AAAGAATCGGCGCTCTCGCGCGTTACGTAATTTCTTTGCCTGTAAATAGCGCGATTACGTCTTCTACGCAATGGTTTGAGCGTACGCTCGACGACTCGGCAAACCGCCGTATCGTAAACGCGCAAGCGTTTATGGCAGTAGATTCTATTTTGAATATCTATATGAACGTTGCGGATAATCTCGTCGTTTATGAAAAGGTTATCGCTAAACATATCCGCGCCGAACTTCCTTTTATGGCAACGGAAAATATTATGATGGAATGCGTAAAGGCAGGCGGAAACCGTCAAGAATTACACGAACGTATCCGCGTATTGTCAATGGAAGCAGGTAAAAACGTGAAGGTTGAAGGTAAGGAAAATAATCTCATTGACTTAATCTTAAAAGACGAACTCTTTAAGCCCGTTTGGGATCATATCGACGACGTATTAGACGCGAACAAATTCATCGGTAGAGCTCCTTCGCAAACGGTAGAATTTATTGAAAATGAAATTCAACCCATCTTAACAAAACACGCAGACCTGCTCGGCGAACAAGGCGACGTTAAAATTTAACAAGTAATTTATAAATCCCCCGAAAGAACGGGGGATTTGCTTTTTTTACGGTTTTTTCTTTGAAAAAGGATTGACAACAACGCTTGGTTTGTGTATAATAATATGTGTGATATTATGCACGGATAAAAAAAGACAGAGGAAAATTATGAAAAAGAAGACTTTTTACATCTTACTTGCTGTTTGGATTATGGCGCTCGCTACGTTTGTTTGCGTACTTGGTTGTTCCCTGAACAAGGATGATGGAGGTAGCAGTTTACCTACGCCCCCTTCAACCGAACAAGGATCCGGTTCTGGTTCTGGTGGTAGTGGAAACGGTGGTAGCGGTAGTGGAAACGGCGGTGGCAGCAACGCTGGCGACAATGGCGGTTCTAGCGGTGGAAGCTCCGACGATAACGGTAATAACGACGACTATGTTTACGGTGACGACGGTAGGGACTGGATTGGCGGTTAATCTCAGGGGATAGCTATGATTTATGAGATCGCCGATTTGCGCGTAGATATTCAAAATAGATTACACTATACGGACGTTTTTTGTAAAGAATATTTATCTTCAGACCAAGAAAGCGCGGCGGATTTCGCGGTATTCGTAACCAACGAAGCGTTTATGGAAGAAAAATCGAAATCGCCTGAGTATTCGGATGGATACATAGAAAATATTTGTCTGTATCGTGAAATTTGTTTAAAAATGCCTTTGTATAACCGATTTCTTTTGCATTCCTGCGTTTTAGAATATGCTGGAAACGCTTACGCTTTTTTAGGACGCAGCGGAACGGGAAAATCCACGCATACGAGTCTTTGGTTAAAGCACGTAAACGGCGCGGAGATTTTGAATGGCGACAAACCGATTTTAGGCGTATTTGAAAACGAAATCGTAGCGTATGGTACGCCTTGGATGGGTAAGGAAGGTAGGGGAAAAAAAGGCAAAGCGCTTTTGAAGGCTTTAGTGTTTTTAGAACAAGCTAAACAAAACTCTATCGAAAAACTTTCGCTTTCAAGCGCATCTATGCGTGTTTTTCAGCAGGTTTTATTACCGAGTGAAGAAGGTTCTGTAACCAAATCGTTGGAGCTTTTGGATAGCTTAATTACACGTGTTCCGTCCTATTTATTAAAATGCGATATCTCGGAAGAAGCGGTAAAGACGGCGTTTGAAACTCTTGTAGGTAAAGAATACGAACAAAAATAACGGGGTTTAGTATGAAAATTAAGAAAGGTTTTGTTGTTAGAACGGTTGGCGGTGAAAATATCGTAGTCCCCGTTGGTGAAATGAGTAAATCGTTTCACGGTATGATAAACTTAAACGAAACGGGAAAATTCCTTTGGGATTTCTTCACGCAAGAGCATACTTTGGAGGAATCCGTTGACGCTCTTTGCTTAGAATACGAAGTTGACCGTGCTTTAGCGGAAAGAGACGCTAAAAAATTTATGGAAACCCTTTTAAGTAACGGGTTTGCGGACTAATCAAAATGTCGCAAGAATTAGAAACCACAAAAAAAATGACGATAGAGCAGGTACTGCTCGAAACAGGAAAATACGTTGGTCCAACGGTTGGGGTGAGCATGTTACCCATGCTCAAAAACCGTCGCGATAGTATCGTTGTCGTGAAGAAAACGACCAGGCTTAAACCCTTGGACGTCGCTCTTTATAAACGAGGGAACGATTACGTTTTACATCGTGTTTTACAACCGATTGATGGCGGTTATGCTATTCGTGGCGACAATTGCTATTCGGACGAGATCGTCGAAGAAGAATTAGTAATAGGCGTTTTATCCGAGTTTTACCGCAAAGATAAGCATTATTTTTGTACGGATAAAAGATATCTTCGGTATGCAAATCGAAGGATAAAAAATTATCCTATCCGAAGATTTTTCTTTATCATCAAGCAAAAAGCCCGCGCGATCGTGAAAGCGGTTATAAAAGGAAAAAAATAAGGGGTTCGGTATGCGAACTATAAAAAATAAAAAAACTGTGGAAAAAGGAAAAGTTTGGCTTAAGAAGGAATTATCTTCTTATCGGCCCTTTATCCTTTTTTTATGCGTTTTGACTGTTTTTTCTACTGTTTTATCCCTTGCGTTTGCTTATAGCGTTCGGTATTTAATCAATAGCGCAACGGCGTTTAATAAAACTGCGTTTTTAATCGTTGCGATTGTTATGCTCGGTTTGCTTTTTGCAAGAATCGGCGTGAATATTGCGAACAACTATTTAAGCGAGCGTGGTCGCGCAAAAATTATAACGGAATTAAGAGGAAAGACGTTCGGAAAAATCCTTCGTTCCGATTACGCGTCCATCGAAAAATATCATAGTGGGGATTTGCTTTCCCGTTTAACGAACGACGTTCAAGAAGTAGCGGTTGATACCATAGGTTTACTGCCTGCCATCGTTGGAATGTCGGTACAATGCCTTGGCGCGGTACTCGCGCTTTTCACGATAGATGCTTGGTTTACCTTAATTTTTATCGTTGCAGGCTCTGCGTTTGGCGGACTTGTAACGCTGTTTAGAAAACACATAAAAAAATACCAAAAAGAACTTTTGGAGACTGATTCAAAATCAAGAGAATATATCCAAGAAGGCTTGAGCTCCTTACTCACCGTAAAAGCGTACGGCGCGGAAGGAAAAACGGAAGAGAAATCAGGGATTTTCTTGAAGGAATATTACGATAAACGTATGAAACGTAACGTTTTTCGTTCGTCCATGAGCGGATTCTTTTCACTCCTTAGTAATTTTGGGTTGATTTTCTCTGTGATTTGGTGCAGTATAAGTATTTTCAAAGGAAATAACGATTACGGCTCGATACTTTCCGTCGTGCTTTTATTGCAACAAGCCCAACAACCTTTAACTTCCTTCTCTTCGATTATCCCGGTTTTCTATTCAAGAATGGTAAGCTGTGAAAGACTTGCTGAAATTGACGAAATTTGCAAAGAGCAAACGGAAAGTGGAGTTGATTCGCAAGAAATTTATGATGGGATGACGGATATTGAAATTTCCGATCTTACTTTCGCTTACGATAGAGATGTCGTTTTAAGTAAGGCTTCTATGAGTTTTGAAAAAGGTAAGATTATCTGCGTCACGGGCGCGTCTGGGTCAGGTAAAAGCACCTTGTTCAGATTGTTTATGAACGTTTATAAACCGCTCGAAGGGCATATATATATAAATTGTAAGGACGATAAAACACCGTTAACCGAAAAGGATCGTGGTTTGTTTGCCTACGTACCGCAAGGGAATTTCTTGTTCTCTGGTACGATTTATGAAAATTTAACCTTCTTTTCTAATGAAAAGCCTACGGAAATCGAGATAAAACAAGCAATGGATATTGCTTGCGCGCAGTTCGTTTACGAGTTACCGAATGGCTTAAATACAAATTTAAGCGAACGTGGAGCAGGGCTTTCGGAAGGTCAGTTGCAACGTTTAGCAATCGCCCGCGCGTTGCTTTCAAATAGACCGATTTTGTTGCTTGACGAGTCCACGTCCGCGCTTGATGCGGAAACGGAAAAAGCATTACTTCAAAACTTGAAATCTCTTAAAGAGAAAACTTGTTTTATCGTTACGCATCGTCCTGCGGCGCTTGAGATTGCGGATAAAATCGTTAAAGTTGAAGACGGAAAGATAGTTGTTTAATAATTTATAAGGGGAAAATTATGACGTTAGTTGTTATGGCTGCCGGTATGGGTAGCCGTTTCGGTGGTTTGAAACAAATGCAACCGATTACTTCAGACGGAAAGGGTATTTTAGACTTTTCCGCGTACGACGCTATAAAGGCGGGTTTTACAAAAATCGTATTTATTATCAGAAAAGAAATGTATACCGATTTTAAGAGCCTTGTTGGTGATCGTATCGCAAAAAAGGTTAAGGTTGAATACGTTTTTCAAGACGAAAGCGACCTTCCTAAAAACCGAACGAAACCGTTTGGCACGGCGCACGCTATATACTGTTGTAAAGACGTAGTAAAAGGACCGTTTGCAATTATCAACGCAGACGATTATTACGGGCAAAACGCCTTTTTTGAGATTAGAGAACATTTGCAAAATGCAAAGAAAGGCGAGTTCGCAATGGTTGGGTACGCATTAAAGAACACGTTAAGCAAAAACGGTACGGTTTCTCGTGGGGTTTGCTTGGTGGAAAACGGATTTTTGAAATCGGTAGAAGAAATCAAGAACATAAACGGCGACGGAAGCTATGAAAAGTCCAACGAAGTTATAGTTTTACCTGAAGACACCTTGGTTTCTATGAATCTTTGGGGGCTTACTCCCGATATTTTTGAAAAGCTTGAAAGCGCGTATAAACGCTTTCTTGCAACGGCAAATCTTGAAAAGGACGAGATTTACATACCCAGCGTCATTTCTGAAATGCTTGACGAAGGATGCGCGAGTGTAAAAGTGTTTAAGACGGCAGATAAATGGTATGGGATAACCTATCGCGCCGATTTAGAAGAAATAAAAGAATCCATAGGAGCATATATTAAAAATGGATTATACCAAGGAATATAAGACAGTCGCCGAGCAGTTTTGTTTGGTTGGCGAAGTGCAAGAAATCGCGCCTTACGGCGAAGGGCATATCAACGTAACGTATTTGGTTACGACGACGCAAAAGCGTTATATTATGCAAAAAATGAACACGCGCGTATTCCCCGATCCTGTAAATTTGATGCGTAATATTTGTGGCGTTACCGAACATTTACGCGCTCGCGGTATTGAAACCTTGACTGTTGTTCCTACAAAAAATGGCGAACAGTTCATTTACGGCGACGACTGTTGGCGTGTTTATGATTTCATTGAAAACACCATAACCTATCAAACGGTAACGGATAAGGCGGTTTTTCGCAATTCCGGTAAGGCGTTCGGTGAGTTTCAAAACTATTTGGCGGAGTTCGACGCGTCTAAATTGACGGAAACTATCTCTCGTTTTCACGATACGCCGAACCGCTTTAATAACTTCAAAAAAGCCCTTGAAAAAGACGCGCTTAATAGAGCGAAGGATTGTCAAGACGAAATTAATTTCGTGCTTTCCCATAAAGATACCTATTCGCTCGTAATGGACGGCTTGAAGGACGGAAGCTTGCCTCTTCGCGTTACGCATAACGACACCAAACTCAATAATATCTTAATGGACGATAAGTCTGGCGAAGCGCGCGCAGTTATCGACCTTGATACGATTATGCCAGGTTCTATGCTTTACGATTTCGGCGATTCTATCCGTTTTGGCGCATCCACGGCAGCGGAAGACGAAAAGGATTTATCTAAAGTCAACTTTGACATCGAGCTTTTCAAAGCGTACGCAGAAGGCTACGTTAGCGCGGTAAAGGACAGTATTACCGCTCGTGAAGCGGAGTTATTGCCTTACGGGGCTTATCTTATGACAGTTGAATGTGGTATGAGATTCTTAACGGACTATTTAGAAGGGGATACCTATTTTGCAACCAAATACGAAGGTCATAACCTTGTTCGTTGTAGAACGCAGTTAAAACTCGCTAAAGAAATGGAAGAAAGCTTCGATAAAATGAGCGAAATCATCAAGGATATCCTTAAATAAGATAGAACGGTTGATTAAATTAAAAGAGCGTAAAATAAAAAGAAGTTTCGTGAAAGAAACTTCTTTTTATGCTTTTTATTGTATTGACAAAAATATTTAATTAAGGTAAAATATAGGAAAGCGGTTTTAAGATAAAAAAAGTCGCGCTCTTTCGAACACGACTTTTGGCAGGGGCTATAAGAATTGAACTCATCTCATTGGTTTTGGAGACCAAGGCACAACCACTATACCAAACCCCTAAAGACAATAGCAATTATATAACAAAAAAAACTTTTTGTCAATGATTTTCCGTGTGAATTTTGATTTTAATTGCGAAAATTTTTGAAAAATTGAAAATATTATTTTGAAAGGTAAAAAATGAAGAACGTAACCTTATACACCGACGGCGCGTGTTCGGGAAACCCCGGTCTTGGTGGCTACGGCGGTATTTTAATCTACGGCGACTTAAAAAGAGAATATAGCGGTAGCGAGCTTGAAACAACTAATAATCGTATGGAAGTAACGGCGGTTATCGTGGGCTTAAAACGCTTAAAATACCCTTGTAAAGTGGACGTTTATAGCGATTCTGCTTATACGGTAAACGCGTTTAACGAAGGTTGGATTTACGGTTGGGTAAAAAAGGACTGGAAAAAAGCTGACGGGAAATCCGTTTTGAATGCGGATTTGTGGCAAGAATTATATAAGCTTACGAAAATACACGAAGTAACTTTTCATAAAGTTGCAGGTCACGCCGATAACGATCTTAATAATCGTTGCGACGCATTAGCAACTGGCGCGATTAAAGAGCTTCGGGCTAGCTTACCGCCCGAAACGGTTTCTTCTACGAATAATGAAGCAGTCAACGACGAGGAAGTATAATGAAAGAGTCTTTTAAGGATAAAAATACATGGTTTAATTTCGCCGTGCTTTTGATGTTTACTGTAATTATTATTCCTTTTGAGATTTTATGCTTAAACGGGTTAAGCGACGGGGTTTTATATAAATTTAAGGAATACTTAAAACCGATCTGTATTCTTTTAAGTTTAATAATGCTCGCCGTATCCTTTTTCTTTTACCTTAAGAAATTAGACGGCGCGTATAAATTATGTATTAGCCTTTACGTACTTTTGGTTTTTGCTTTAGTCGTTATATTCATCATGCAGAAATCAGGGTTCTTTAAGATGATTAAAACACCCGAAACCTTTGCAGAATACTTAGAAAAGTCCGGGCAATGGATGGCGATAGCGTATATACTTTTACAGTTTTTGCAGGTTATAATTTTACCCATTCCAAGCTTTGTAAGTACCGTTGCGGGCGTTGCTTTATTTGGCGCTTTGCCTACGTTGTTTTATAGTTACTGCGCGATTGTTCCCGCATCGATTATCGCTTTCTTTTTAGGTAGAAAATTAGGCAGAAAAGCCGTTGTTTGGATGATAGGGGAATCTACGCTCGTTAAATGGCAAACCAAATTAAAAGGAAAAGATAATTTGATCTTGACTTCAATGTTCTTATTACCGCTTTTTCCCGACGATATTTTATGTTTCGTTGCAGGACTTTCGAGTATGTCGAATAAATATTTTATCATTATGATTTTAATTTGTCGGCTTGTGAACTTGACGGGAACAACCTTTTCAATCGATTTCATTCCTTTCACGACTTGGTGGGGGATTGCGCTTTGGATAATTTTAGGGATCGTATTTTCGCTCGTCTTTCTCTATATTTATAAAAACACCGATAAATTCGAGAGTTTCTTCAAAAAAAACTTTTTCAAAAAAACGGATTCCGACGATGATACAGTCAAGGGAAATGAGTAATTTTTCTATTCTTTATTGTTTTTAATATCGCTAATAAAAGATAACGGGGGGGTCCTGTTATCTTTTTGCAATTTCTAGGATTTTTTTTCGAAAAAACCCCTTTGAAAGCTTGATTAAAAAAAATAATTGTTGTATAATGTTACTAGTGGTAATTTGTCGAAAAAGTTTACAAATGACACGCAATTAAGAGTTTCTTGGAGGGGTAGTTATGAATAAAATTCAATTACTGCAAGAAAGAAAAGCGAAGTTAGCCGAAGCCGGAAAGGAAATTCGTGATAGAATTTCTGCTCTTATCGACGAAGAAAGTTTCGTCGAGCTTTCGGCTTTTAGTTTTTCTAAAAACGATTTTTACGGCGAAAACGCTGAAGGCGAAGGGGTAATCACCGGCTTTGCAACCATCAGCGGTTATCCGTTCTATATCGTTGCGCAAAACTTCAAAGTTCTTTCCGGCGGTATTTCTAAAGCGAATTGCGATAAAATCGCAAAGTGCCTTGATATGGCGGAGAAAAATTGCACGCCCGTTATTTACGTATTGAATACGGTTGGCGTACAAGTTGGCGAAGGCGTAACCGTACTTGAAGGCTTAGCAAAAGTATTGATGCGTAGTACGCAACTTAAAGGGGTTGTTCCTCAATACGTAGTTGTAGACGGCGAAGTTTACGGCTCGGTTGCTATGCTTGCAGCGGTTGCTGATTTCACGTTCTTCGTTGAAAATAAGAGCGTACTTGCAGTCAACAGTCCGTTTGTTTTATCAGCTAAGGCTGGTAAGAATTTAACGAAGCAAGAAGTGGGTGGCGCTAGCGCGTTGTCAAAGACTGGTGTTCCTTCTTTCGTAGTTGAAAACATTGAAGAAGTTAAGCAAACCATCAGTGAAATTACCGAATTGATGGATATGCCTATGATCGACGCAGACCTTAATGAAAGCTTGCCTGTTTTGAACGAAGTTGTAAACGTTGATACCATTATGAACGTTTTCGAAAATCCCGTCGAAGTTGGCGCTACTTTCGAACCCGACGTTAAGACGGTGCTTGGTAGAATCGGCGGTATCGCAGTTTCAGCTGTTGTATTCGATGGTGGAGAAGAAGGCGTTGAGCTTAACGCAAGTAAGATTGCAAAAATTAAAGAATTTGCAGAACTTGCTTATCGTTCTAGCTTACCTTTTGTTACTTTCACGAACGTTAAGGGCATTGCGCCTTGTATGTGCGTAAACAACAGTAGGGTTATGAAAGAAGTTGCAGAGTATTTAAGTATTCTCGATATTATCGATACTCCGAAACTTTCTGTAGTTTATAAAAAGGCCGTTGGTCTTGGATATTCGTTATTCGCTGCAAAATCTGCAAGCTTTGACTATACCTGCGCGTTTGCAAATGCGAAAGTTGCTTTGTTCGATTCCGTTCAAGGCGCGCAAATCGAACTTGCAAGCGAAGGCGCGGATAAGGATGCTATGGTCCAAAAATATGCGGACGAAAATTCCGATCCTATCAACGCTGCAAAAGACGGCTATATCGATGCGATCATCGAGCCTCAATTCGTAAAACAATATTTGATTGCTTCCTTGCAAATGCTCGTGAAGTAAGAGGCGGTGAAAAATGGATAAATTTTTAGCTGTCTCGCAAGAGCTTATCGACAAAGGATATCCTAAGTATATCAGTATCCCTGAAGGCGCGTTGTACGCGTTACTTGGTTTCCTTGTTGTATTTCTCGGTATTGCGTTTTTGATTCTTATCGTTTGGGCGGTAGGTAAATTTATGCAAAAGGATGCTCCTGTTGCTAAAAAGGCTGAACCTGCTCCCGTTAAGAAAGAAAAAGTGGAAGTTGTGGCTACTGCTCCCGTAAACGAAGAAGCAGTATCCGAAGAAACGATTGCGGTTATCACCGCCGCAATTATGGCGTATTATGAAAAGAATAATCCCAAGTGTGAATTCACGGTGAGAAGAATTAAGAAAATTTAAGGAGAAAATGTTATGCGTAATTTTGTAATCACAGTAAACGGCAAGAGTTATGACGTTGCCGTAGAAGAAGTAGGCGGAGCTCCCGTAGCTACCCCCGTAGTTAAAGCAGTTGCACCCGTAGTAGCTCCTGCACCCGTAGCGCAAGCTAAACCCGCTGCTCCCGTAGCAGCTCCCGCGCCTGCAAAGGCAGCTCCTGCAAATGGTGAAAAAGTTCTTTCGCCCTTCCCTGGTCTTATTAAGAACTTACTCGTTGCAGAAGGCGCAACGGTTAAAAAAGACGAGCCTATTCTCGTCCTTGAAGCAATGAAGATGGATAACGATATCACCGCTCCTTGCGATGGTACGGTTTCCTTCTGCGTAACGAAAGGCGCTAACGTTGATTCTGACGCAGTTTTAGCAGTTATCGGTTAATTTTAATAGTGGAGTTTAATTATGCAAAGTTTGCTTGTTGATTTCGGCGGACTTTTGAAAAACCTTTGGGGGAATTCAGGGCTTGCAAATGGTGAGTGGCAAAACTACGTTATGCTTATCATCTCGTTTGTCTTGATGTATCTCGCAATCGTTAAAAAGTTTGAACCGCTTTTATTATTACCGATTGCATTCGGTATGTTTTTAATTAATTTGCCCGGCGCGTACAGAGTCTTATGGGGCGAATACGCAGGGGAAGCGCACGGTTATTACGACGTAACATTAGAATCGAGAGGACTTTTATGGTATCTCTTCTACGGCGTTGAAGAAGTTATTTACCCTCCGTTGATTTTCTTAGGAATTGGCGCTATGACCGACTTTGGTCCGTTGATTTCCAACCCTAAGAGCATGTTGCTTGGTGCTGCTGCACAGCTTGGTATTTTCTTGACCTTGATTGGCGCGGTTTGGTTAGGTTTCGACCTTGCTGCCGCTTGTTCGATTGCAATTATCGGCGGTGCGGACGGCCCTACGGCAATCTATTTGACGCAAATGATGTCCAAATATACGAACGAAGACTTACTTTCGGCTATCGCCGT
>JAZQZK010000238.1:0-4800 GCA_045634025.1 Candidatus Scatosoma sp. | reverse complement strand
GGCGTCTTCGACCGCGTACTCGGGATAGAAATGAATTTTAGCTAAAAGTCCTGCTCGACCGCTTTGGCGGGGTATGCCGAATTTTTCTTTGAAATCGGTTTCCGCGTAGCCGATGGGCGTTAGCGTAAGTGATTGTTTTTTAGGGGGATTTTGCATGTTTTTCATAGTAGAATAAGTATAACATTTTTTTTGCTTTTTCACAAGCTTTTTCGTGGGAGATTTTGCGTGAAAAAAATAATGGAAAAATTGTGATTTTGCCTATATTCAAGTTGACAAAATTTTTGGAAAGGACTATAATATAGTCGCTATTAAACAAAAGAAGGTATTATCCTATGAAAAACTTCTCAAACAAATGGACGAGAGCGGCAATTCCTGCTCTTTTATTGCATTGCAGTATCGGTACTGTGTATTGTTGGTCGCTTTTTAGTACGCCTATTAAGAGCGTGTTCGAAGCAGCTAATATCCCCGCAGGCGCGCTTGGTTGGGCGTTCTCGCTCGCGATCTTTTTCCTTGGTATGAGCGCGGCGTTCCTTGGCAACTTCGTTGAAAAGGATATCCATAAGGCAAGCTTGATTTCCACGATTTGCTTTTCCGTCGGCGTGGCAGGTACGGGTCTCGCAGTTGCTTTACATAGCATGTTCCTTGTGATTTTATGCTACGGCGTAATCATGGGTATCGGTTTAGGGCTTGGGTATCTCTCGCCCGTTAAGACGCTTATGCTTTGGTTCAAGGACAATAAGGGCCTTGCAACAGGGCTTGCAGTTGCAGGCTTTGGCGCGGCGAAGATGATTTTCTCGCCCGTTATTAAGTCGTTGATTCCTGCTATCGGGGTTGTGAATACCTTGTATCTTCTTGCAGGGATTTGGTTCGTGATGATGTTCGTCGGACACTTGCTTTTGAAAAAGCCCGAAGGTTGGTCTGAACCCCACGAAAAGTTTGAGATTAAAGCGTTCTTCAAGCGTTTCACTATCTTCGCTGACCCGAAGTTCATCGGGATTTGGCTCGTGTTCTATTTGAACATCACTTGCGGTCTTGCGCTTATCCATTGCGAAAGCGAGATTTACGAAGCAATCGGCTTGGCGTCCGTTGCAGGGCTTTTGTGTACGATGACCGGGTTCTTCAACGCAGCTGGTAGACTTGGCTATTCCGCTATCGGCGACAAAATGAAGGATAGAAACACCGTTTATAAAATCATTCTTACAAGCGAACTTGTTTTGACGGCGGTTGGGCTTTTCACAGGCGCGATTACGAATAATATCACTTGGATTTGTATTGCTTTGTTGATTGTAGTCAACCTTGGCTACGGCGGTGGGTTTAGTAATTTGCCTACCCTCCTTTCGGACGTTTACGGCATGGGTAATATTTCTTCCATTCACGGTATCGCGCTTTCCGCGTGGGCAATGGCAGGGCTTACCGGCAACCAAATCGCAGGTATGATCGTTGAAAACTCGGCAACTGCTCAAGCAGGCTATCAAAACGTGTTGTACTTCACGCTTGCGTTGTACGTAGTCGCATTGCTTGCAGACTTCTTCTTGATTCGTCCTAACCGTAATAAGACGGCGGAAGTGACGACTGAAACGACGGAAGAATAATCAAATACGGATTTTGAAATGAAGAAGCGGACGAAGAATCGTCCGCTTCTTTGAAAAGAAAGTTAGAAAAAGGTCTCATAAATTATTGACAATTTTTTTTCTTTCGTATATAATAATAAAAGCTAAATAACAAGCAGAGATGGTAGAGTGGTCGATTGCGGCGGTCTTGAAAACCGTTGAAACGAGAGTTTCCGGGGGTTCGAATCCCTCTCTCTGCGCCAACAAAAAAGAGATAGACAATGCTCTATCTCTTTTTTGTTTGTCTTACGAATATTGAGAGGGATTCGAGGGTGGGAGCCGTTTTGCGAGAGCAAAACGCTTTGCCTCATAAAGGTTGTACTCCGATACCATTGACAGCAAAGGACGCCATTGAGAATGGCGGAGCGGGGCGCGCCGCTAAAGGCGAGAATCCCTCTCTTTCGCTTGCGCGCGAGGAGCGAGAAACGATAAATCCAACTTTTTCGATTTGTTGTCGAGCGACGACACTTTGGCTTTACCAATCTCCCTCTCTCTGCTTATTTTTTTTATTTAACTTTCCTCTGTTATTTCACCATCTTCCAATAAAACCTCATCTTCAAGCACGGGTTTGTATTTTGGATTACTTAATGTATCTTGTAAAGTTTTTTCAAATTATCACAACATGGCTTGAAGGATACATATGTTATCCCGCCACCAAGAACGCCACCTAAAACTGGAATTGCTTAATTAAAAATACGGACAGAAAATGCTGTCCGTATTTTTAAGCTAATGTGAGGCTATCTTTTATCTCGATTGTTTGCGTAAAGCTTTGGGGATGTGATTTTTGATAATGCCGTTGACGGATTTGCCTAAACCTATAGGATAACCGTCCACGCAAACCAAACACCAGCCTTTTGGAAGTTCCCCTTCAATGCTCTCGCCACGAAGGAATTTTTCCACTCGTTCGTCCGTTAATGCTAGCTCTAAAACGTTCTTGCATTCCCCTTTCTTAACAGACATTGCAAGCGAGTGGGAAGGCTCGAATCTGCCGTTTATAAGCTCGCCTAAACGAACGCCTGCGCGGAGTACCGTTATGCCCTTAAACTCGAACATACCCCTTGGTAATTCGTATAAAATGCCGTTTGCTTCGTGCAGGTTATAGGCGAATTTTTCTTTGAAAAAGCTCTTTTCAAAATCGCGGTAGGCGGTTTCGCCTTGGCGGGTTAAGTTGCGTTTTGTAGGCTTCGTTCCGTCCGCCCCATCCCCTGTCGTTTTCTCTACGACGAAGGCGTAATGACCTTCGCCTTTTTTTAAGTGCGGGTAGATTTTTTCTTCTCTTATCAGCTTTAATTCTGGATAGCTTTCAAGCAACCAAGCGAGTTGGTTTTCGTCTTCTTCGGGCGCGAACGTGCAAGTGGAATACGCCAACCGACCGCCTGCTTTAAGCATTTTAATCGCTTCTTGGAGTATTTGTTTTTGACGATCTGCGCAAAGCGCGACGTTGTCTTCACTCCATTCCGAGAGCGCTTCGTCCGCGTTTTTTCTGAACATACCTTCCCCTGAACAGGGCGCGTCCACCAGAATTTTATCGAAATAGGCTACGAAATATTTAGAAAGGGTTTGGGGGAGTTCGCTTGTGACCACCGCGTTTTTTACGCCCATTCTTTCTACGTTTTGGGAAAGGATTTTCGCGCGGGAGAATATCGGCTCGTTGAGTACGATTATCCCTTCGCCTTGCAGTCTGGATGCGAGTTGCGTACCCTTGCCACCCGGCGCAGAGCATAAGTCAAGCACTCTTTCCCCCGCCTTGACTTCGAGCATGGGCGCAACCGACATTGCCGACGGTTCTTGGGAATAGAATAGCCCTGCAAAATGATACGGGTGCGCGCCGACCTTTTCTTCCTGTACGTAGAATCCGTTTTCTTCCCACTCGATTTCTTCGAGCGGGAATGGGGAAATTGCCTTAAAAGTTTCCCTTGAGCATTTCAAGGTATTAACGCGGACACCCTTATACGGCGCTTGCTCGTACACACTGAAAAAGGCAGACCATTCTTCTTTTGGAAGCTGGGTTTTCATCCGTTCTATGAAGTTTTCGGGCAACCTATAATTTTTCATTCAACTCATACCTGCCCCGTTGATTTGGGGGATTTTTCCGTAGTTTCAAGGACTAATTTTTCAAATTCTTCGATGGAAAGCAGTCTTGCTTTATTCATCTTCGCCGATTCAAGTCTCGGCCCGTTTTCGCCGTCTGCATACACGTAGATATCGCATTCTTCGGCGTGGAAACTGTAAAACGCCGATTGATTGAACGCGGATTTGAGCAAGGCTTTCGCGCGCTCGATATCAAGAATTAGGCTATGCGTGAAACATACGCGTTTTCCTTTGAGTTTGCCGTCCTTGGCGCGTTTGCGTTTTTCTTTGTCGTAAAAGGCGTGGAACTCCACTCTGCAACGCTCGCGGATTTCCTTTTTCTTGGCGACTTTTTCAAGGTGGGCTTGATAGCCTGCCGACGTGTTTTGCGCGATTTCGTAGTTTTCCATCCTTCCCATCGTGATTTCATAGTGTTTGAGAAGTCCTGAAAAATCCGTTTGGAGTTCTTTGCACATCGCTTCGGCGACACGCATGGTCGCGTATGCGTCGTCCACGGCTCTATGGGCGGTGAACTCGACTTTCAGCTCGTCCGCGATCGCCTGCAAGCCGAACTGACGGGAAAAATCCGTGATTTTGTTCATGTAAATAAACTGCGTATCGGCGAAATTGAAGGTCAAAGACGGCAGAGAGAACCTATTGCATTCAAGATTGAGATATTTCACGTCGTTCATCGTCGCGTGGCCGACAACGAGCGTGTCCGTATCTTCAATGAGTTTTTTAATTCTCGGGAAGACTTCGGTGAACGTCGGGTAGTTTTTGAACTCGCCGTAGGAATACGGAAGGACGATGCCCTGCTGACCGCGTCTGTCCGTTAAATGGAATTTGCTTTGCGGATTGATGAGTACGTCTTCCTTTTCAAGGATTTGGAAGTTCTCGTCCGTTAAGCAGTACCCGAACGCGCAAATGCGGGCCTTGTTCTTGGACACGCCTGCGCATTCTATATCAAAAAATAAATATTTCATGGTTTTTCGTTACTCTTTTGTATTGCTCTTTTCTTTGTCTAATTTTTCAAAAAGTTTCTTGTAGGGCATGATCATGCCTTCGTTCATCTTATTGCCCATTTTCTTGCGAATGGTTTCCGAAGAAAGCAACGCGCCTA
>JAZQZK010000237.1:0-2888 GCA_045634025.1 Candidatus Scatosoma sp. | reverse complement strand
TAGAATTTAGTATTTTTAATATTGCCAGTATCCTGTTTGTTTTGAGTTAAAGTTCCGCAAAGCAGACTTCTCTCGTTTACACCAAGAACGTCCGCTAAAGCCGATAGCATGGAAACGTCGGGGAAGCCGTGACCTGTTTCCCATTTAGAAACGGTTTTAGCGACGACACCGAGTTTGTCCGCAAGTTCTTTTTGCGTCAGTCCTTTTTCTTTTCTTAATTTTCGTAATAAATTTCCGTTTGTTATTAAATCCATTTTTCTTTCTCCGTACCTTAATTATAGCATAATAATTTACGATTAACAAGCCTATTAACTCTACGCTCCGTTCAGTTTTAGTAATTATATAAAAAATCCCCAAGCATTGAAAGCAAGGGGATTTTACCTTATTCAATTTCGCTGGGGGTGTGGGCGAAACAAGTTCCGCCGTGCGCTCGTAAAAATTCTTCGTCGCGGAAACCCCAAGTTACCGAGATGCAGGGGAGTCCTGCGTTTTTTGCAGTTTGGATATCGACGTCGGAGTCGCCGATATATACAGATTTTTCTTTTGCAACGCCTACTTGTTTTAAGGCGAGCTCGACGGAGTCAGGCGCGGGTTTTTTACGGATTCCGTTTTCTTCGTTTTCGCCAAGCGCGACGTCGATAAGTCCGTTAAAGAACTGCTTGGAAAGTTTTTTTGTGGCAAAGTCGCTTTTATTAGAAACGATAGCAAGCTTTTTGCCTTGGTTTTTCAATCGGCGCAAGAGTTCTAAAACGCCGTCGTAGGGTTTGGTTTGGTCGGTGGAGTGTTTGGAATAATAGTCTAAATAGTACGCCAAAACTTCGCTATAATCTTGGAGTTTATGATCGAACGCGCGGATGAGAAGTTCCTTAACGCCCTTGCCGATAAAGGAGGAGACTTCGTTTTTCGTTCTTGTCTTAAAGCCGAAATGGGTGAGCGTTGCGTTGACGGCGGACGTTAGGTCGTCAAGGGTGTTAAGAAGAGTACCGTCCAAATCGAAAATATAAAAATCGTACATAATTATTCCTTTGAAAGCGTAATATTTATTATATATTGTAATAAGTATAGCATATTTCTTATTTGCATGCAAGTGATTGCGCGGAAAGAATTCCCGAAAAGCCTTAATAAATAGTTGACAAAGGGGTTTTATCGTGTTATAATGAGAATACTTGAGGGAGTAGTTTGCAACTTCTGCGACAAGTCAACATCCTGATTGAGTTCAATCTGGCTTGTCTTAATTAACGAGACTTAAGTATGGTTTTTTGCCGTACTTTTCTTTTTTTCTGTGGGTACGGTGAGCCGTGCCTATTTTTTATTTTTTGAATAAATTATAAGGAGTAACTTATGAGCATTTGGGAAGTTTTAATTATCGGGATCGGGCTTGCGGTTGACGCGTTTGCGGTGAGTCTTTGCAAGGGGCTTTCGAGTAAGCAAAATTACTTGAAAACGGGGCTTGTTTGCGGGCTTTGGTTTGGTGTATTCCAAGGCTTGATGCCGCTTTTGGGTTGGCTTTTGGGTTCGACCGTGGCTTCGTATATCGACGCGTATAAGGCGTACATATCCTTTATTTTGCTTGCTTTCCTTGGCGGTAAGATGATTGTGGAAGCGGTGAAGGACTTGCGCGAAGGCAAGGGTTGTGAATGCGAGTCTTGCTCGGATGAGATGGCGGCTTGTTCTATTGAGAGCGGAAAGGATTCTTCGCTTGCGCCTGCGATTATGATTGCTATGGCGGTTGCGACGAGTATTGACGCGCTTGCGGTTGGGTTTGACTTTGCCGTTCGCGACGTGAATATTTTGCTTGCAATTTCGGTTATCGGTGTCGTGACCTTTATTTGTTGTTTTATCGGTTCGGCGGTTGGCGCGAAGATTGGCTCGAAGTTCAAAACGCCCGCGGAGATTGCAGGTGGCTCGATTTTGATTGCAATGGGCTTGAAATTTTTAATCGAAGGGCTTATAGCTTTATAAGCTCTTGGCAATACTAAAATGCAAACTTATACGAAAAGAAAAATAATAAGGAGATAAATTATGCAGGAATTAAACGAGCAAATTTTTGACGCGAAGTTTGAAACGCTTACCGTGGAACAGACGGAAAAGCTCTTAAAAACGGACGTGGAAAACGGCTTGACTGCCGTAGAAGCGAAAGAAAGGCTTGAAAAGTTTGGTCCAAACAAACTCCAAGAAAAGAAAAAGAAGTCTTGGATTAGAGTATTTTTCGAGCAGATGAATAACCCGATGATATTCGTGTTATTCGCTGCGATTGCCGTCACCATCGGGATTTCTATTTTTGAAACGGTAACGGTTGCGAAGGCAGGCTGGGTGAACGCTGAAGGCGAAAAAATCACCAACGCGTTTTTACAAGTCGGCGACTGGCCCGACGTCGTCATTATCCTTGCCGTTATTATACTCAACGCCGTGATCGGTACGGTACAGGAAATCAAGGCGCAAACTTCGCTTGAAGCGCTTAAAAACCTGTCCTCGCCCGAATCTACCGTTATTCGCGACGGCAAAAGATTTAAGGTGAAGTCCACCGAGCTTGTTTTGGGCGACGTGGTGGTTTTGGAAGAAGGCGACACAATCGGCGCAGACCTTCGATTGATTGAAGCGGTTAACTTGAAAGCGAACGAGTCCAGCTTGACGGGCGAATCTGTACCCGTTGAAAAGGATTGCTCGATCACCTTCTCAAGCGAAGCGCCTATCGGCGATAGAGTGAATATGGCGTACATGTCCACGCCCGTTGCTTACGGCAGGGGTAAGGGTATCGTTTCATCGACGGGTATGCGTACGCAAATCGGTAAAATTGCAACCGCGCTCGATGAAGAACAGGAAACGGAAACTCCGCTTCAAAAGGTACTTGCAAAGCTTTCGAAGTTCCTTGGACTTTTAACGCTTGG
>JAZQZK010000236.1:0-2686 GCA_045634025.1 Candidatus Scatosoma sp. | reverse complement strand
TCGGTGGCGGTATTGCGGGTATCCAAGCCGCGCTTGATATCGCAGACGCAGGTTTTGAAGTTGATATCGTTGAAAAGAATGCAACGATTGGCGGTAGAATGGCGCAAATCGATAAGACGTTCCCGACGCTCGACTGTTCGGCTTGTATTTTAACGCCGAAAATGGTGGATTGTGCGCAACACGAAAAGATTGACATTTTGTCGTATTCTGAAGTGGAAGACGTCAAAGGTTTCGTGGGGAATTTCAACGTAAAAATCCGTCGTAAAGCAAGATACGTGGACGAAACCAAATGTACGGGCTGTAAAATCTGTATGGAAAAATGTCCGTCTAAGAAAGGTTTGAATTCGTTTAATATGGATTTAAATACCCGTCCTGCAATTCATATTCCGTTTGCGCAGGCAATCCCCAACGTTGCCGTAATCGATCCTGAACAATGCATTAAAATGAAGACGGGCAAGTGCGGTATTTGTCAAAAATTCTGTGGCGTTGGCGCGATTGATTATACGCAACAAGACCAGTTCGTTGAACGTCAATACGGCGCAATCGTCGTAGCGACCGGCTTTAAGCCTATCGCGCTTGACAACTTCAATGAATACGGTTATGCAGATAACAAAGACGTAATCACGTCGCTTGAGCTTGAAAGATTGATGAACGCGGCAGGCCCTTCGAACGGTGTACTCGTCCGTCCTTCCGACGGTGAGCATCCGAAGGTAATCACGTTTATTCAATGCGTAGGCTCTCGTGATACGTCTGGTTGCGGTAAGCCGTACTGCTCGAAGATTTGCTGTATGTATACGGCAAAACACGCAATGCTTATTCGTGAAAAATATCCCGATACCGAAGTTCACGTATTCTATATCGACGTTCGTACGCCCGGTAAGAACTACGACGAGTTCTATCGTCGCGCGGCGGAACAATACGGCGTAGATTATATCAAGGGTATGGTCGGTAAAGTATATAACGAAAACGGTAAGCTTATGGTACAAGGCTCGAACTTGATTGATAACGAGCAAATCACCATTGAATCCGATCTCGTCGTTTTGGCAACGGCAATCGAACCCGAACCTTCGGTAAGAAAGATTGCAACGCTCTTGACGGCAAGTATTGATACCAACAATTTCTTAACGGAATCCCACGCAAAACTTCGTCCCGTAGAAAGCCCTACGGCAGGAGTATATCTTGCAGGCGTATGTCAAGGCCCGAAAGATATCCCTGAAACCGTTTCTCAAGCATCGGCTTGCGCGGCGAAGGTTATCGGGCTTCTTGTAAAGGATAAGTTAAAGACCAACGCTTGCGTTGCTACGCCCGATGAAATGATGTGTAACGGTTGTAGTCAATGCGCAAACGTTTGCGCGTACGGCGCTATCACTTATGCGGATAAAGAATTCCGTCTTCCTGGCGGTAAAACGGAAGTTAGAAGAGTGGCGTCCGTCAACCCTGCGGTATGTCAAGGCTGTGGCGCTTGTACGGTTACCTGTCCTTCGGGCGCAATGGACTTGAAGGGATTTAGCTCCAAGCAAATTATGTCGGAGGTGGAAGCAATATGCAAGATGTAACCACACAAAAGAAAGAATTTACGCCGAATATCGTTGCATTTTGTTGCAACTGGTGTTCGTATGCAGGCGCGGACCTTGCGGGTTCAAGCCGTTTGACGTACCCTGCAAACGTAAAAATTATCCGCGTGCCTTGTTCTTGTCGCGTTAATCCTATGTTTGTGTTAAAAGCGTTCCAACAAGGCGCAGACGGCGTTATCCTTTGCGGTTGTCACCCCGGCGACTGCCATTACGTAACGGGTAACTACTACACGAGAAGAAGAATGGCGCTCTTGTTTAGTTTCTTGAATTACATGGGCATTGAAAAGGAACGTACCCGCGTCGAATGGGTATCCGCAGCGGAAGGCGCGAAGTTCTCCGCAGTTATGAACGATTTCGTGAAAACCGTTACTGAACTCGGCGAAAACAAACGCTTGACTGACCTTCGTGTAAAGGAGGGCAAGTAAAATGCGTGACGTTGAACAAAAGATGATCGAACGCGCGAGCGCCCTTTTAGAAAGCGGAGAAGTTGCTCGTGTAGTGGGTTGCAAAAAGGGCGAATTCTATTTCGATCCTATGCCCGCAGTTTTTGAAAGCGTTGACGAGCTTAAAGATTTCGTTTATAACGGGTTCTGTGGCGCAAACCTTTCTAAATATTTAATTCAAATCAGTAAAAAAGAAGGCAAGACGGCAATCTTTATAAAACCTTGCGATTCGTATAGCTTTAACCAACTCGTTAAAGAACACAGAATTGCTCGTGAAAAGATTTACGTGATTGCGATTGAATGTCAAGGCAAACTTGACGTTGAAAAGATTAAAGCAAACGGCGTTACGGCTGAAATGGGCGTTGAAGAAGACGGCGATAAGGTAACCGTTTCTTCCCTTTACGGCGAAACGACGATGGATAAAGTGGACGTTATGCTTTCTAAATGCCTTACCTGTAAGGGAAAGACACATCAAGCAAAGGATGAAGAGATTATTCTCCACGAAATGCCGGTTTCTCAAAACAACCGTTTTGACGAAGTTGCAAAGCTTGAGGCAATGACGGAAGATGAACGCTTTGCGTTCTGGCAAGAACAGCTCCAAAAATGTATCCGTTGCAACGCTTGTCGTAACGTATGCCCTGCGTGCAGTTGCCGCAAGTGCGTATTTGA
>JAZQZK010000235.1:0-13905 GCA_045634025.1 Candidatus Scatosoma sp. | reverse complement strand
AACATACCTGCAAGCTCTTCAAAGGTAATAACGAAGTCCACGTCGCTACGCACCGATACTCTTGAAGCTTCCAACTTCTTCGCCGCGCAAGGACCTATAAAGACGACTCTTGCATTCGGCAATTTTTGCTTGATACTACGCGCGGTTGCGACCATGGGCGTGAGAGATTGCGAAACTTGGTCGATAAGTTGAGGAAATTGCTTTTTCGCGAGCATTGCCCAAGAAGGACAACAAGACGTCAAAAGGAAAGGCAGTTCGCCCGACAATACCTTTTCCACGTATTCGTGGGCTTCGGTCGCCGCGCCAACGTCTGCGCCTTTTGCGACTTCGTACGTTTCCTTAAAGCCCAAATCTTTTAACGCCGCTTTGATTTTAGAAAGCGTTACGTTCGAGCCGAATTGACCGATAATTGCAGGAGCGACTTCCGCCACTACGTAATCCCCTTTTTTAATCGCTTGAATGAGCTGGAATATTTGCGACTTATCCGCTACTGCGCCAAACGGACAAGCAACCATACATTGTCCACAAGCAACGCATTTATCGTTGTCGATTTTCGCTCTACCAAGTTCGTCCGTGCCTATCGCTTTAATGCCACAGGCTTGAGAGCAAGGTCTTGTTTTATGCGCGATTGCATCGTACGGGCAGGCTTGTTTACATTTCCCGCAACGGATACATTTTTCTCTATCGATAACGGTGTTTCCGTTGATTACTTTAATGGCGTTTTTAGGGCATGCCGCCACGCAAGCTTTGGCTACGCAGCCACGACATTGGTTGGATACTTCGTAAACGTTGTCTTCGCATTTATCGCATGCGGAAGGGATTACCTGCATCAACGGCGGTTCGTAGTATTTATCGGAAATATTGCTTTGATCGACACCGCTCGTGATATGCACGGGCTTATCGGCAGGACGCAGGGAAAGACCCATTGCAAGCCTGATACGCTCGGACATAATCGCGCGTTCGCGCCACACGCTCTCGCGGTACTGCGGGACTTCCGTTGCAATGATTTTATAGGGCAAGGACTCAATGGCGTCGTTGACCCTTTCCGATTCCGTTTCGTAAGCGATAGTCGCTATTTCCTTAAAGACTTCGTGTCTTAACTTTACTACCGAAGTTTTTAATCCACGCATAATTCTGCTCCTTTATTCTCTATACTTTCTTCTAATAATTCGGATAATATCTTCGAGCGGAGTTCGTTTCTTTCACCGTATTTAGACGGGAACTGCGCTCTTTCTACCAAAAATTCTTTTACTTTTCCGCCCTGCTTTAAGACCACGATTTTGTCCGCAAGCATAAGCGCTTCTTCGATATCGTGCGTTACGAGTACCACCGTTTTTTTCTCTTCTTGCCAAAGCTTTGCAAACAGGTCTATTAAGCGCAATTTCAAAGCGGTATCTACCGAGTTGAACGGCTCGTCCATCAATAATAGCTTGGCGTCGGATAAAAAAGCGCGAGCAAGCGTTACCCGTTTTCGTTCCCCGCCCGATAATAGTTTCGCTTTCCTGTCCTTACATTCCAAAAGAAAGCATTTTTCAAGCATCGTTTGGATTTCGTCCTCACTCGCCCTGTCTTCAAAGGCGTACGTAAGATTTTCCTTTACCGTTAAGTGCGGTAATAATCTCGGCGTTTGGAAGACGTAAGACACTTTTTTAGGTACGTTTTCAAGCGTTCCTTCAAAATCAATTAGGCGAGCAAGCGCGCTAAGCAGCGTGGTTTTTCCAACCCCTGAACCGCCTAAAATGCAGACGATTTCGCCGTCCTTAAACTCAAGTTCAAGGTCCTTAAAAACTAATTTTTGCGGATAGCTTTTGGTTAATTTTATTCTCATAAAAATCTCCTTTCCACTCGCAAAATCAAGAAATTACCTATACATTCCATAACAAAACCCGTTAAGAACACCACGAATGCGAGCGCGAAAACGGTTGGCGTTTTCGCGTATAAGCTTGCCGTTTGCATTTGTCCGCCAAGGCTTTGGAAGGTGTTAGAGAGTATTTCCGCGGAAACGGTGAGTTTAAGCGAAAAGGTCAACGCGCTCAACGATTCCCTAGAAAGCGCAGGGAATATGGACGGTAAGTATAGGCTTTTTATCATTCTTTTTTTAGATACGCCGTACACTTTGCTCATTTCAAGCAATTTCTTATCCACCGACGTAACCGAGCCAAGCGTTGCCGAGTATAACATAGGCAATAACACCAAGCACGAAACGACGATCGGCGCGAAATCCGCGCTTGTCCAAAGGATAATCATAAGCAAGACCGCCATCGTTGGTAAAGATCTAAGCAGGGAAAATATCGGCGCGATAAATTTCCCAAACGCTGGACGAAGACAGGCGATTACGCAAAACCCGACCGCAAGGATAAAGCTTACGAGAAAGGCGAGTATCGACCGAAAAAGCGTAGCGAAATACCCACTCCAGAAGGTGACTTGACTAAACAGTTCAAAGCCCGCTTTTATCGTTTGCGAGAAGGACGGTAATAAATACGCGTTGCCAACCACGAACGCTAGCCCTATCCAAAGCAAAATAAGAAAAGAGAAGGAAAGCAAGGTCCAGCCCCCTTTTTGAAGGAGTGTTTGCAAAAGTTTACTTTTGTCTTCCTTGAATACTTTCATTCTCTTCTTCCTTATAATCGTTTAGTCATATAAAAAAATCTTCCGAAAAGGTTTTAACCGCTTTCTCGTCTACGCTTTGGATTCGTGAGATGGTTGCGGTAATCTCCCTTTTCGCTTGTTCGCCTTCGACAAAAGACACACCGCTACGGGAAATAACTTGCGCGGTTAAATTCGTTTGCGTGAAGGCTGACGTTACCCCTTTTTTAAGATGCAACTGGATTGCCGACAGAACGTCCGCAGGGGATTTTTCCGCAAGGAATTGACTGTTTTGTCGAAGTTTTGCAACAATTCCTTCCACTACGTCCGCTCTTCTTTCGATTACCGAGCGTTTCGCGACGAGTACCGCTTGGGCGTAACCGCCGCCGTACAAATCTTGAACGTTTCCGACTTCGTAAAAACCCGCCTTTTCTATCTTTGCGCTTACCGCAGGTTCGGGCATGACGAATAAATCGTAGCCTATCCCTTTAACGACGTTCGTCGCTTGGATATTGATTAAATTAACAACGTCGTCTTGACAGCTTGAAAGGTCGCTACGAATAGAATACCCTATTCCTGCTTGCTCTAAAATACTGCGGAAGACTAACCCGGGGAGTTTCCCAAGCTGTACGAAACCGATTTTCTTACCGACTAAATCGGTAAGATTTTCGTTCGTATAGATAGTTCCAGCCGTTTCTGAAATCATGAAAAAGTTTCCATGCGTGAGTACGCCAAGCGCTTGATAGTCCCTGCCGTCGTTTAATAAAAGGCTTGCGTCCGTCAAGGGTAAAACGCAAAAATCGGCGTTACGGCTCTCGTGCCAAGAAGTGACGTGGCTTTCGATACCGTTTGCGGAAACTACGCTATATTCGATTCCGTCGTCCTTGACGTCTTCGCTTAAGAGCTTCGCGCAGGCAAGAGCAGGCGCGCCGTCGGGGACGTAGAATGTGAATTTGTTTTTATTTGCAAGGAAATTTTCCGAGACCGTATAGATACAGCCGACAATGAGTAGGAATACAGCCAAGAAAATACTTGTATAAATACAAAACTTTTTCTTAAATCCTAATTTATGCATTATAAACCGCCTCAACGCGATGGATAGGCAAGCCTTGATCTACCCATTTTTGTTCGTATTCCGTGACGATGTTCCAAGACGGGTTTCCGTTCTCGTGTAAATCGTAGGAAACGTTTTCAAGCTTGAAGCCGCAAGCGGTGTATTCTTCTAAAGAGAAATCGAAAAAATCGCGATTGTCTGTCTTTTGGATGATTCGACCGCCTTTTTTAAGGAGCTTTTTATAGATTTCTAAAAAGTTTCTGTGCGTTAAGCGTTGCGTTGCGTAGCCGAGTTTGGGAAGAGGCGTGGAGAAGTTCAAATAGATGACGTCCAAACTGCCTTCAGGGATATAGCAAGCCAAGCATTCCGCGCGGATATTCAAGAATTTTACGTTGGTTACGCCTTCTTCCTTTACCGCTTCGAGTGGCGTTAAAATTACGTTGCTCATCTTTTCCAAGGCTAAATAGTTGATATTCGGATTAGCCTTTGCTAAGGTGATTACAAAACCGCCCTTTCCGCAACCGATTTCGAGCGCAACGGGATTGTCGTTCCCGAACGCCTTTTCAAAATCTACGAGCGCGCGGTAGCTTTCCGCCGCTTCCTTCATATTCAAAATACCGTTTGCGCCACGAGCAAGCAACAAATCGCTACAAGCCGTCATGCGTTCTTCAAAATTGCGTTTTCTACGCATTCTCATTGACATAGTTTTTTCCTCTTTGATTATTTCGTGCCTGTACTGCCAAATCCACCTGCGCCACGGGTTGTGTCGGTGAGCGTTTCCGCTTCGTAATACTCCGCTTTCAAGAAAGGCGTAACGACGAGTTGGGCGATACGTTCTTTGGGTTCTACCGTTTGAGCTTTATCCGAATGGTTATGAAGCGCGACCATTATCTCGCCACGGTAATCGGCGTCCACTACCCCTACTTTGTTTGCAGGCGCAAGTCCGCGTTTGGACGCAAGACCGCTACGAGCGTAGATTAAGCCTGCGTAGCCTTCGGGAATTTCCATCGCTAAACCTGTTCCTACGAGTTTGGTTTGGTTGGGTAAAATTTCAATAGGTTCGTCTGTTACGGCGTACAAATCCGCGCCTGCGGAAAAGTCCGAGCCGTAGGTGGGCAAAATTGCGTTTTTATTTAATTTTTTTACTGCGATTGTAGGCATCTTTTTCTCCTTATGAAGAGTTTACTCTTCAATTTCTATTTATTGGCAGTTTACATTATAGCAAAAGCGCTAAAAAAAAGCAAGAAAATAACGGCGTTTTAGTCGATTTCGCAAGAAAAAAACCACGCCTTTGACGTGGTTTTTGCCTATTTTACGTATTATTTTGTCTTAGTTGTCGTCACAGCGTTCCAAAGAAGAGATGAACGAGTTGTTTCTCATAATCTCGTCAAGTTGCGCGGACGAATACTCTACGTCGGTATTCAAGGTTGCGTGATAAACTAACTTGTCACCGTCGCGAGTTACGACTAAACGATTGTAACGGTCAATGTCGAAAATCGCCTTGATGCGTTCGCGTTCTTCACTAACTTGCGTGAAGACGATATTGATAGAGAAATAACGCTTTTGTTGGAAGATTTTCCACTTCTTGTGGAAAAGGACTTGACAGCCTACGATAAGCAAGGTTGCGCCGATAGCCAAGATGTATTGTTGACCACCACACGCCATACCAACAGCTGCCGTTGACCACACGCCCGCCGCCGTCGTCAAGCCGTGTACTTCGTGCTTACGATAGACGATGATACCCGCGCCAAGGAAACCGATACCCGTTACGATTTGCGCTGCAACACGAGCCGAGTCTGCCTGCGTGAAGGCGTATTTTGATACGACCATATAAAGAGCCGAGCCGATAGACACGATCGTGTGTGTACCGATACCTGCTTCTTTTGCGCGGAGCTTACGCTCGTAACCGATTGCAAAACCTAAAATTGCGGCAAGGATAAGATCGAATACGATTCTAAACTGAAAAATACCTTTCCTCGCAATTTCAAGCCATTCAAAACCAAAAATTTCTTGAAAAATTTCGCCCAAAATTACCACCTCAAGTTATCATATTTTTTGAATAGATATATTATACCATATAATTTGAAATTGTCAAGATAAAATCTGATTTTTTCTTGGCTTTTTTACAAAATTATAGGAAATAATTATAAAATATACTGCAATTTTTTCGCAATTCTTATTCCTGCTCGATTTGAAGTCTTTCTTCACCGTCAAACGTCTGCTTTTCTTCGTCCTTTTGCACTTCTAACTTATTGAGCGATTTGAAGAAGGAAATCGTGAATGGAATTGCAAATAACGCGGAACAAAAATCCGCAACTGATTGACTGCATTGTACCCCAAACAAGCCTATTAAATTAGGCAAAATAAGTACCGCGGGGATATAGAAAAGACCTTGACGGGACGTGGACAAAATCGCCGCTGCAACCCTACTCCCCACTACTTGATAGGTTACGTTTACCATGAAATTGATAGGCAATAACGGCATACAAATACATTGCATTCTTAAAGCGAGCGCGCCGATGCGTATTGCGTTTTCGTTTTCAAGGAATGCGCCCATTATTTGGGGGGCAAAAATCGCGCAAACGATGGCGAATACCGTCATAAGCGTGGCAGAGAACGCAAGCGTAAATAAATACGCTTTTTTCACACGGTCATATCGTCCACAACCGTGGTTATAGCCGAGTACCGGTTGATAACCTTGCCCTATGCCTAAGGAAATGGAGAATGCGAACATGAACACCTTTTGCACGACGCCAATCGCAGCGAGCGCGCCGTCGTAGGGTTTGACCGCCCAGCTTAAAAGTACTGTGCAAAGGCTTGTTAAAATTTGACGGCAAAAGGACGGGAAACCTGTTGAAATGATATCGAAATATACCGAGAATTTTTTGGAAATACTTTCTCTTTTTATTTGAACGATTGTTTTGCCCGATAAGAAGAGATAAAGTAAAATTCCAAAGCTCATTATTTGGCTAATACAGGTAGCGATTGCAGCCCCGCGCATTGCCATATTTGCGCCGTAGATTAAAATAGGGTCTAATACAATGTTAATGACCGCGCCAGATACCAAACCGATCATAGACAAAAGCGCTTTGCCCTGCGCCCTTAAAACGTTATTGAGTACGTACGAAGCACACATAAACGGCGCGGCGAATAGAATATAGCGAGTGTATTGTCTTGCGTATTCCATCGTCGTGACTGCTACCCCTGTTTCTTCAGGAGCGCCCAAAAACCACAACAAAGGCGTTAAGAAAATCGTCCCTAAAATACATATGATAAGCCCAGCTATAATTGCGGCGAAAAAGGCGGAGGTGGATACCGTGTCCGCTTCTTTTTGTTTTCTTTGTCCTAAAAGCTTGGATACGATCGCGCCCGAACCCATACCGAGCGTGAAGCCTATCGCTTGTATTATCGACATTAGCGACAGTACCACGTTCACTGCGCCTGTCGCTTCTTGCCCTAACCCTGACACGAAAAAGGTGTCCGCTAAATTATACAAAGAAGTAACCATCATGTTTATCATGGTGGGGATTCCGAGCGAGATTATTAGCCTTGGTATAGGCCATTTTGTCATTCTTTCAAACTGCGCTTTTTCACGTTTTAGAACGGTGGATTCGTCAACGGTTTTTCTTGCAACGCTTTCCTGCATACTATTACGTCCTTTTAATAAAAATACTTTGAATTTTTTTTGATTTCTTGTTGCTTTTTTTTGTTGCCTGTGTTATAATACGCTTATGAATAGACAATCTCAACAACAGGCGAAACGCCAAGATTTTCGTTATAAGTTCTCCCCCACTATGCTTTTGCTTTGCGGACTCGTTCTACTGCTTTGTCTTGCAGGGATTGCGGTCAGCGTCTATCGAATGATTGTAAACGGCGGGATTTTGACTTTTTACGATTTCCTTAAATACCCTTTCCTTATTTTGATTTGTGTGTTCTGCATGGTTTTAATCATCGCTTTGCTCATAAAATCCGAATACTCGTTAATCGACAATCAGCTCGTTACGAGATTTGGTTTGATTAAGAGCAAATACGACGTTCTTAAAATCACCGCTTTGACGCACGACCGAGAACTCTCCAAGCTCCAAATCAATTTCGGAGAAGAGTTCTTCGTTCTTTTGCTCGACTCCGCTTGGGCGGACGATTTCGTAAGCGAGCTTATAAAGATTAATCCAGACGTGGATTACACCTACACGCTAACGAGCGCGCCTACCCCTAAAGATGAGAACTAAATCTTGAAAGATTAGCCACAAAATAACTAAATTAAGGCGAAATTAAGCCCCGTCGGTGTTTACCGACGGGATTTTTTACGGATAATTCTTATTTCTCGTAAACAGATCTCTTCAAAACGCCTACGTAGGGAAGGTTTCTGTAACGTTCGGCGTAGTCCAAGCCGTAGCCGACAACGAACTCGTCTTCGATAACGAAACAGGTGTATTCGGGTTCAATGGGCGCAACTCTACGATCGGGCTTGTCGAGTAAGGTAACGATATTAAGACTTGCAGGGTCGCGTTCGTTGAGTAGTTTTTTCAAAGAATAGAGCGTATTGCCAGAGTCGATAATGTCTTCAACGATAAGCACGTCTCGGCCACGAATATCCGTTTTTAAATCTTGTTTTATTTTCAATTCGCCAGTAGATACCGCGCCTGAACCGTAAGAAGAAACGGACATAAAATCAAGTTCCATTGCCGTACTCATATTACGAATAAGATCGGAAAAGAATACTACGCTACCTTTCAAAATACAAACGATAACAGGGTTTCTGTCTTTATAAATCAAATCGAGCTTTGCAGCTACTTCTTTGATACGGACTTGTAACTCTTGCTTGGTGAGCATGATTCTTTCAACGTCTGCGTGGATTAATTCGTTCATTGTTCTTTATCTCCTGTGATTTTTATTGTTAAATAAACCGTATCTTTGGTTTTTTCGTCTATTTTTACTTTCTCGGAAATTTCCGTACCGAAGATTGCATAGACGACGTTCTCCTTTGCAACGACGGGTAAATCCCGAATTTCTTTTGGAATTTTCTTGTCGATCATATACCGTTTAAGACTTTTCGTGCCGCCGCCGAATTTCTCAAACTCGTCCCCTTCTTGCCGACTTCTAATTACGCAATCATAAGGAAGTTTTGCATAATCCAGCCGTAAAACCTTTTCAGTTTGCGGTTGCGTAGGACTCTCGTCTAAAATGCTAATCTCGTACCTGCCTAGGCTAAATTGTCCTTTCCCCAAGCTTATAGGCTCGAAACTCTCCACTTTTTCATCACGTTTATAGCCAAGCAAAATATACTCGTTCTCGCGAATAGCCACCACGTTTTTAGGCAAGGTAACGCTTGCGCCAAGCTTTAGGCTTTGCAATGCGAACAGATCGTTCAAGTGCGTTTGCGTGTAGTCCCTATCAATTCCAAGCGATTTCATTGCCGTTAAACACGCCCTTGAAAAAATAGGTTTTTTGTCTGAAAAGCGTACCCTGTATCCGTCTTTTGTCCGCTCTAAAAGAGAATCCGAAAGCTCGTATAAAAATCTATCGTCTTCTTCTGCAGTCAAGGCAAAACGGGATATATTCTTCACCGCTGAAGGAATACGAGTTTCCAAAACAGGCAAGACCTGTAAGCGTAAAGCGTTTCTCGTTGCGTCCGTTTCCGCGTTCGTTGCATCTTCGCGGTAAGGGATTTTATTTTCGATAGCGTAGGCTAAAATCTCCGATTTCGTCTTGTTCAAAAACGGTCTTATTCTTCCGTTTTCGGCTTGTTTTATCCCAACCGCGCCCGACAAAGCCGAACCCCTACTTATCCTAAAGAGTACCGTCTCCGCCACGTCGCTTGCGTGATGCGCGGTTGCAATTACGTCCGCTTTCCCTTCTTCAAGTAGTTTATCGTAACGTTCGTTACGGAAATTTCTCGCCGACGTTTCAAGGCTTGATTTTTCTCGTTCTGCGCGGGCGATACAGTCTTCGGAAAAGCTATACAGTTCCACCCCCCACTCCGCGCAAAGACTCTCGACGAATTTGGAGTCGGCAACGCTTTCCGCGCCACGAATACCGTGCTCGAAATTGACCGCGCAAAGTTGATAACCGTACTCTGCTTGCTTTGACTTCAAATAATGAAGCAGCGACGTTGAATCGACTCCGCCCGATACGGCTACGCATATTCTTTTGTCTTTGTAGTGGGACAAGTCTAAATTCATAGTAGTTCCGCTTAACCGCGTTAACGGTTAGTTATAATTCATTCTTTATCGCCTGTACGGCTTCCGTTCTGTTTTCGCATTTTAATTTTTCGTAGATGGCGGAAATGTAATTTCTCGCCGTGCCTTCGGAAAGGTGTAATGCGGATGCTATTTGTCTGTTGGTAAATCCTTCGTAGACCATCAAGGCGATTTCTACTTCACGATCGGATAAATTGAACGCGCGTTTTAAGCGGATTTCTCTATCCGAAGATACAGTTCTAGCCGCGTCCGCTATGCGTTTTGCGACTTTCATGGGGAGTATGGTATCGCCTGCGTAGGCGTTCTTAACGGCGTCTATCAAGGCGGTAGAGCCGATGTCTTTAAGCAAATATCCGTTCGCGCCGTGATTGATTGCGTTCAGGATATAGTCGCTATCGTCAAAGGGCGTGAGTACCACGACTTTTACTTCGGGGTATTCCGATTTTATATGTTTGGTTGCGACTACGCCGTTCATATTCGGCATACGGATATCCATAAGCACGACGTCGGGTTTGGTTTCCGTCGTCATTTCAAAGGCTTGCAAGCCGTCTTCGGCGATCCCTACCACTTCAATGGAAGGGTCGGTTTCCAAAACACTCTTTATACCTTCCGCGAGTATATTTTGGTCGTCAGCAATCAGGACTCTAATTGTTTTTGTCGTATTCTCACTCATTTCCCAGTCTCCTTTATACTCTTATGCGGTAATTTCAAGAAAATCTCAAAACCTTCTCCGGGGTCGCTGGAGAAGGTTATCTCACCGCCCAAGCGTTCGGCGCGTTCTTTCATGCCGTAAAGACCAAGCCCTTCCTTGATTTCAGGCAACTTTGCTCCTGCGCCGTTATCGGAAAGTAAAAATTCTATCACGCCTTCGTTTAAGCGAAGTTCAAACCAAAAGGCAGTTGCGTTGCCGTGACGAAGTCCGTTGGATATCCCTTCTTTAAGGGTGTTACAGATAAATCTGTGCTGTTCTTCATCCGCGTTTATTTCTTGTATTGAACTTCTTATTTTTATGCCCGTACCTTCGGATGAGTCGTTCACAATTTCTTGTAAATCTTCGCGAAGGGAAAGGCTTTGTATCCTGCCCGAAAGCAAATGTACGCTATTGCGTAGTTCTTCAAGCGCGTTTTTAGCTTGTAAATTTGCAGAAATGATTTTTTGCTTGGCTTCTTCGGGTTTTTGGTCGATAATAAGCTTCGCGGCTTCAGTTTGCATGATTACAGTCGTGATTGAGTGTCCTGCCGTGTCGTGAATATCCTTTGCGATACGCTGTCTTTCACGGAGTAGGGTTGCTTCTTCGAGTTCGTCGTATGCGTTTTGGAGTTCCTTTTTACTCTCGTCAAGCTCTTTTATCGTTCGTTCAAGCTTCATATATTGACGATAAAAAGCCATAAGGAAATTGATAATGACGAAATGCAAGGAAAACGCCACGATTGCCGTTGAAGTTTGAGCGAAGAGTTTTAAGATTGATAACTGCTCGCCTGCTTGTAAAAACAAAACGATTGAATATAACGCAACGTAGCTTGGAATACATACCGCGAACACCACCGTCGCAGGCATGATTTCTTCGGTACTAATATAAATTTCCGTCAAGATTATGAGATAGAGCATACTCAAGAAGGCGCTACTCGTAATGATGACGAGAAGGAAAGAACTGACGAAGTCCACGACGTAGCAACGAAATTTCTCTTTTCTCGACTGCGCCATGAAGAGCTTTTGCGCTTCCGCCGCCGTCAAAATCAACTCGATAAATACCGTCAAACCGATACGCCACCAGTAACCCAAAAGCGCCCACTCTACTGCGTGCTGGGCGATAATAACGATTTCGAAGAACACGAGCAAGGAGAACAGTAGCACCTTACCGATGAATATGAGCGAATTTTCTTGGTTGAAGTCGGGTTTTCTCAAAAACTGGATAGTTTCGCGGAATCTACCCGTCTTCTTCTCGGTATTCACTTGAAGTCGTTTCGTCTTTGACATTTTACACCCTTGAATTGCCTAAAATTGATTTTCGTTTTTGTTCTTTATGAGTGAAAGTATGGAATACTTTTGCGCGTACTGTGACATCTTGCCCGATAAATAATAACTATACACACCGTCCGAGCCGTATATGAAATGGTCGCAAAAAACAATGTTATGGAAACTAAACACCGTTTGGAATTTTGCCGTCGTTTCGTCGTCGGTAACTGACGGCGCGCAAGGTCCGAACGGGTGGTTATGCACGGCGACTATCGCAACGGGTTTGTTGCCAGAGAGCATTTTTGAGATTTCCGTAGGCTCGACGTCCACGCTTGAAAGATCTGAACAGGAAAAGCGTTGGCGATTGAAAATGCGTCTATCCTTGTCCAAGAAATAGAAATCTAAGACTTCGGTGCGGGCTTTTGAGTACTCGTCTTTAACGAAGTGCGAGAAGGATTTATGCTCGAAGACTTTGGGTATGCCGGAGTTTTCAAGTTCGTAGAATTTTTCGAAAATTTGACCTGCGCATACGATATACGCGGCAAGGTTTTCCCCTATTCCGTTCACTTTTATAAGGTCGTCGTACTTAGCGCTGAACACACCGCGTATACTTTTGAATTCGCGAAGGAGTGCGTGAGCGAGTCCGTTAGTGTTCTTTCTTGGAATAGCGTTGAAAAGGAAGACTTCCAAAAGCTCGTGGTCTAAAAGTACGCCTTTTTCGAGTTTTTTGATAATTCTCTGTCTATGGCCTTGGTGTTGCGGAGTTTCCGCTTTTACGGCTTTTTCGTCCTTTTCGTCTTTATTTATCATTCTTCGAATGATTTTGCTGACTTCGTCCTTTTCTAACATATTGCGCTCCTTTTCCGCTAACACTTATTATTTTACCATACTTTTCCCGTTTTGTCAAAGAAATAAAATAATAAAAAGGCTTTGACGAAGAATTTTTTCTTTCAAAAAACCTGTTTTTTGTTTACAAGCAAAGCAAAAAAGTGTATAATATTCTAAAGATTTTATTTGAGGATTTATCTATGCAACAAAACCACGCTATGTCTGCTTACTTCGACGAGCTCGTAAACGCCGTCGTTGATATCGTTAAAATTGACTCCACTCGCCGACCTGCCGAAAATGGTTTTCCCTTCGGAAAAGGAGTTGCGGAGTGTTTACATTTCTTCTTAAGCCTTGCAAATTCCTTCGGATTTGAAACGAAAAACTACGATAACTATATCGGTGAAGTGATTTTTGGCGAAGGCGAAGATTTTGCGATTCTTGCGCATCTTGACGTAGTACCCGTTGGTAGCGGTTGGAAATACCCGCCCTTTGGGGGCGTTATCAACGACGCGCCGTCCGACGGCGGTGTGCTTGGTAAGAAGATTTGGGGGCGTGGCACGATTGACGATAAAGCGCCTGCTATGGCGTGCTTGTACGTTTTGAAAGCCTTAAAAGACGAAGGGTTTATGCCTAAGCGTAAAATCAAACTTATCGTCGGTTGTAACGAAGAATCGGGTTGGGCGTGCATCGAGCATTATAAAAAGGTTGCAAAATTACCCGACGAAGGTTTTACGCCCGACGGAGATTTCCCGCCTATCTACGCTGAAAAAGGGATTTACCATTTCTTTTCCGATTTCAAGATCGAAAACCCGCCCTTTACTTCGCTCAAAGCAGGCGAAGCCGCGAACATGGTATGCCCCGACGCCTACGCGACTTTGACAAACGAAGCGGTTTTGGCGTTGAAAAATTATCAAAATCCTATCGCGAATACCGAGTTTTTCTTTAACGAAGAAACGAATGAATTACACGTGAAAGGCAAGTCTGCGCACGGCTCTATGCCACATCTTGGCGCAAACGCTTTAGAAGCTATGCTTGCATTCTTCGCAACGCTTAACCCTTGCGTAAAACAATGCTACGACGTTCTTTTCCTTGACGTTGGCGGTTTGAAAAAGTTACAAGACGAAACGGGTACGCTTACAATGTCGCCCGACGTTGCAACTTACGAAAACGGTGTCCTTACCGTTTTAACCGACGTACGTTATCCTGCAACTTTAGATTTGTCCGCCGTCGAAGATATTCTTCGTAAAGAGAGCGTAAATTTCCGTATCGACCACTATCAAC
>JAZQZK010000234.1:0-8352 GCA_045634025.1 Candidatus Scatosoma sp. | reverse complement strand
GGGCGGTTCAACTCCAGAACCTCTGTTGCGATAACAAGCAATTCCTTCATTGTCTTTGGCAGGCGGATCCTTTTTGGCTCGCTGTCAGTGAAATCAAACTTGGACATCTTTTCGCCTTGCAGTTAGACGACTATTTAGATTGAGCGTGAATCGAGAACAAATTCCTAAACCAATAAAAAAGAGAGAGAACTTTTCAGTTTTTTGCCGAGTTGTTCTCTCTTTTTCTATTTTTCGAGACGTTCGCAGAGCGAACGCGATATAACCTCGTTTTACTTGGTAGCGATATATCGCAAATCCCGCGAGGGATTTATATCGTTGCGTGATACTCGGTTAAGAGTATTACGCTATTCTCCGTCTGTTTTTTGCTATGAAATCTTATTCCGTTACTTCGGGCGTGGGAAGGCTTTCAGCGATTAGTTCCGCTAAAACCTCGTCGCCGATATCCGCTCTTACCATAGAAAACTCGTATTTTACCGTCGAGCCGTCTTGCGCGCCTTCAGCTGGACGAATTACCGCGTATCTATCATTCCAACCCACAACTCTCGTCCACGTTTCGTCGCCGATTTGAATTTCGTCCCAACCGTTTACCAACGTTATCGGCTTGGGTTCTTCTCTAACTTCAACGCTACCTTCTTCCGTCTTTAAGTACACGATTCTTGCTTGTTTTGTAAAAGCGTCAATTTCCGTGAAATAGTACACGTAAGGATTTACGGGGTTTTCTTGCGCCGCGCTAGCGTTGTTTTCCCAGTAAGGACCGTAAGCGGAATATACGCCTTCTACTTCTTTTTCGCCAAAGTCGTATTCACGAACGTCGGGCAATTGGGTTTTTACGTACGAAAGGTCGGTTGCTTTATCAACCTTTTTCCAAGATATACTCGTTTCACTAGTCACCCTACCAAACAAGGTTATGCTTGGAACGCTGTAATTGAAGGAATCACGCGTTACGGCGAGTTTTGAAGCCTCTGCCGATGCAGACTCTTTATAATAAACGTAGGAAATCAACGAAGTATCTTCGGTATCGTATTCATAAGAAATTTGAACCTTCATACTATACGCAGGCGTATCATTGTCTTTATGCACAAAATAACCTTCACTTGAACCCGTTACGACGAGGTACCTCTCATAGCCACGATCTTGGACGTAATTGATTGTATTAGGCGGGGTTTTACCGCTGTCATAAGCCGGCCTATACGTATAACTCGTGAGTTTATACGTGCCTTTTACGTTTTCCATTTTTTGCGATTGGACAAGCATACAGCTTGATAAGGCGAATACCGACATCAAGATAGTTGCTATCGCAATACAAATTCTCCTTAATTTTTTCATAATTTTCGCCTCCTTTTGCGAATTTCAAATAAGCGACTGTTAGCGCGATACAGGTCCGCTTCTTGACTTCACTATATCATACTTTTTTTGACTTGTCAAGACTTAATCTTAAAAAAATCTTCCAAAATCTGTAATAAAATTATATTACTTATATTATATCTATGCAGAAAAACGGCTCGGTTCTACACGTAAACCGAGCCGTAATCGTTATAAAATTTGTTTGGTCAAAACGCCGTTTTCTCGTTTCAACGCGTACACGCCCCCACCTGACGATAAAGTTTTGATAAATTTACCGTCTTCAAAGACCATAGCGGAATCGTTCTCGATCCCATAGGCAGTATCGAAACTTTCAAGGACGACGGCGTCGAAATCCTTCTCTCTTTCGTTGTAATGGGGCGAAACTACGCCGTCGAGCCAACCTAAACCTTTGAACATCGCGTACATGGTACCCTGCTCCGTCTTTAACGAGTCGGTATAGATATCTGAAAACCAGCATATTCCGCCTGCGGAAAGACCTGCAATAGGCACGCCACGGTTGTAGGCGTCTTCTAATAACGGCAATAGACCGACTTTTTTCCATTGTTCTATCATGAACACGGTGTCGCCACCGCCAACGTAAATCAAATCGGCTTTTTGGAATTTTGCCGTCATTTTTTCCATATCCACGTCCTTAAACACGGTCAACGCGACGTCCGTTTTGATATCGAAACCGCCTGTATAGACCTTGTGGAAGGTGTTGTAATAGGGCATAAAATCGTGGCTTGCCGTAGGGATAAACAACGCGCAAGCGCGTTTATCGCCCGCGTGGGCTTTGGCGAGCGAGGCAAGGTACTCGTCTATTTTGAGCGTGGTACGCTCGCGAAGTTCTCCCCCGCCGATTGCGATAATCCTTTTCATAGCGATAGGTTATTGATTAAAGGGTGCCGAAAAGTCTGTCGCCTGCGTCGCCAAGACCGGGAAGAATATAGCAATTTTCGTTCAAGCAACGGTCAACCGATGCGACGTACAAATCTACGTCGGGGTGGTCGGCAAGAACTCTTCTAACGCCTTCGGGCGCGCTTACGATACAGCAAAGCTTAATGTTCTTTGCGCCACGTTTTTTGATCATTTTGATTGCGTCCGACGCGCTACCGCCCGTTGCGAGCATGGGGTCAACGACGATCAACGTTCTGTCTTGGGAGTCGGTAGGGAGCTTGCAATAGTATTCCACAGGCTCGTGCGTGTCGTGGTCACGATATAAGCCGATATGGCCGATTTTTGCGTTAGGGATAAGTTTTTGTACGCCCGATACCATGCCAAGACCTGCGCGAAGGATGGGAACGATACCTACCGCTTTACCGGAAACCATTTTACATTCCGCAACTTCAAGCGGGGTTCTTACGTTGACCGTTTCTACGGGTAAGTCTTTGGTTGCTTCGTACGTGATAAGCGTTGCGATTTCTTCGATTAAATCCGCAAATTGCTTGGTCGGGGTGTCCATTGCTCTCAAAATCGCGAGTTTGTGTTCGACGAGCGGATGGCGTACGTGATGGAATCTAGGGTTTTCGTAAAATTCGTGTTGTTGCATAATTTCCTCCAGTATCTCTTTTATTTTTTCTTTATTTTTTTAGGCTTTGCCGTAACCGATTTGGTTGCGAACGCCTATTATTTACCGCTGTATTTTTCTTCGATTGCCTTGATTTTTGCGATACGTCTATCGTGGCGTTCACCGCCTTCGTATTCGCAGGTCAAGAATGCCGTTACCATTTCTTGCATCAAGCCTTCGCCGACTACCTTTTCACCGAACGCGATCATGTTCGCGTCGTTATGGTAGCGGGTGTATTTCGCGCAATATACGTCGTGACAATGCGCGCAACGAATACCAGGGACTTTGTTGGCAACGATGGAAACGCCGATACCCGACGAGCATACGACGATACCGCGTTCACATTCCCCGCTTGCAACGCTTTCTGCCGCAAGCAACGCGTAATCGGGATAGTCGCAAGAATCTGCCGTATAGGTGCCAAAATCCTTAACTTCGTGTCCGTTCTTCTTCAAAAATTCGATAACAGCGCCTTTTAATCTCAACGCGCCGTGATCGCACGCAACTGCAATTTTCATAAATATACTCCTTAATTATTTATTGACTGTTTTTTAGGGCGACCACGTTTTTTAGGCGTAGCCGTCGTTTCCGACGGGATTTGCAAGGGGGTCTTTCTCGGTCTGCCCCTTTTCTTTTTCGGGGTCTCTACTTTTTCTTCTACTTGTAAAACCACCTGTTCTTTTTCTTTTGTTTCCGTTTCGGGGGTAGGCGTAACGCTTACCTGCGATTTGATTTCAAGCTTTTCTAAAACTACGGGCATGGCTTTGAAAATTCTTTCAAACGTTATGCGATAGCAATCAAGATCTCTACCGAACGGATCGGGAATTTCGTAACCTGCAAGGGAATAGAAGGAATGGATATTCTCCCCAAACGAACCGCTTTTCCCTACGCTTTGGAAGAAGGCAAACGCGCGGCGTTCGACGAGTTCTTCGCGTTGGCGTTCGGTCATGCAAATAACGGCGTAGGCCTCTTCGAGCAATTCGTCCGTTAAAAGCGTTGAATTGAAGTTTTCAAGCATGAGTCCGTTTTCTGCAAGCGTGATTGCCGAATACGGATTAAGTTGCCCGCTTGAAGACGCGTTCGTGCCTGCCGAAAGCACTTCTATCCCTTCCACGCGTAGCCGCTTCAACTCCGACCTGCATACCGCTTCCGCCATTGGAGAACGGCATGTATTGCCCGTACAGACGAATATAATTTTTTTCTTTTGCGTTTCGTTCATCTCGTACCTGCCCCTATGCTTTACTTGATATCGGTGGAAAGACAAGCTTTTTTCAATCGGTTCATAACGCCGTCCATAACCCCGCCTTTTTCGTTTGGCTCAATCGCAACGAGCAAGTCTGCGACCTTTTCCGCTTCGCGTAAAAGCTTATAGAGATTTGTTGCCATCTCGATAGAAGTACTGCCTAAATCAAGAATCTTCACGTCGAAATCTTCAAAACTATTGATAATCGAACTCTCGCAAAGCACCGCTACTCTTTGTCCTAAAGCAAGTTCGTTGTTGACGCGGGATTTTGCTCTTTCAAGCTCGTTTACGCTAAACAAAACAGTTTGGCAACGGGGGGAATAATGCTTATACATCATCCCCGGGCTTTTCGCTCTATCGCCAGCTTTTAATACGGGGGCGTACACTTCGCACGCGCCACATACTTTTTCTATCATTTCTTTGGTGATAAGCCCCGGTCTTAAGATAATCGGGGTGTCGCCCGTAACGTCGCAAACGGTACTTTCAATCCCCCCTTCACATTCTCCACCGTCTAAAATCAAAGGGATTTTCCCTGCGAAATCTTCATAGACGTGGATAGCGGAAGTAGGTGAAACGTGCTTGGATAAATTCGCGCTCGGCGCGACCACGGGTACGTCCACTTCGCGTAAAAACTCTTGCGCGCCTTTGTGGGAAGGGACTCTTATAGCGAGCGTGTTAAGTCCGCAGGAAACGAACGGACTAACCTTGTCCGTTGACGGATAAACGAGCGTCAACGGACCCGGTAAAAAGGCTTCGCGGAGTTTTTTCGCGCAAGGGGTGTCGTAATCAATGATTTTGGAAAGGTCGTAATCGAGATGAATATGCGCAATCAAGGGGTTATCGTTCGGACGCCCCTTGACCTCAAAAATTTTCTTGACAGCGCCGTCGTCGAAGGCGTTTCCGCCCAAGCCGTAAACGGTTTCCGTGGGGATACCGACTACGCCACCGTCTAAAATTATTCGCTTTGACTCCGCAAGTGATTGCGGGGAGATTTTCTCGATTCTCGTCATCTTTCGCAAACCTAATTACCCTTAATCAAAAGGAGTTTCGTCTTCTCCCATCGCAGCGTTTTTCTCCGCCGCCGTTCTATACATTTCTTCGTAGTCCGCCCCACCGTAATTAGGAGCGTCGTCGTAGCCTTGGGGTGGTTCTTCATATCTCGGAGCAGACCCGTATTGCGGGGGCTCGTCACTTCTATTTTGCTCGTCAACGTCCACGAACTTGGTGCTTTCGCCGATGAACTTTAATTGAACTCTGCCCTGCTCACCGTTTCTGTGCTTGGCGATGATAAGGTCGGTTGCGCCCTTGACGATTTTACCCGATTCAAGCTCTTCCTTGGTCGCGATTGCTTCGGGACGGTTAATGAACATAACGATATCCGCGTCTTGCTCGATTGCGCCCGATTCACGAAGGTCGGAGAGTTGGGGTTCTTTGGATTGAATACGCTTAAGCTGGGAAAGCGCGATAACGGGTACGTTGAGTTCCTTTGCCATGATCTTCAAATCACGGGTAATGGACGCGATTTCCTGTTGTCTATTTTCGCTACCAGCTACCGTCGACGAACCGCCTGACATAAGCTGGATATAGTCGATCATGATTAAATCAACGCCACCTGCAGTCGTCTTTAAGCGACGGCATTTGGATAAAATTTCCGCAGGGGTGACTCTTGACGAGTCGTCGATGAAGATTTTACTCTTTTTAAGCTTATCGCTTGCGAGCATAAGTTTTTTCCACTCGTTCGCCGAAAGCTGACCACGGAGCGCCTTCGCCATACTCACGCTTGCATACGAGCAAAGCAATCTTTGTACGATTTGGATTCTTGGCATTTCGAGCGAGAATACCGCGCAAACCTTATTCTTTCTCATCGCCGCGTGTTCTACAAGGTTCATTGCAAGCGAAGTCTTACCCATACCGGGACGAGCTGCGAGTACGATAAGGTCGGAAGGTTGTAAGCCGTTCGTCATTTGGTCGAAACGCTTAAAGCCCGTTTCGATACCGCGGAATGCGTTGGGATCGGATTGCAAAAGCTCGAACTTTTCAAGAACCTGTTGCACGATATCCCCTTCCGCCATACCTGCAAGCGACGAGCGGTCGGATTGCTTGGAAATGTCGTAAACGGATTTTTCCGCAAAGGCAATGGATTGTTGTCCGTCACCGCTTTTCATACACTCTTCGATAATCTTTCTCGATGCGCGGATAAGACGTCTGTTTACGCTATCGCGAGTGACGATATCGTAGTAGGACTTATAATTCGCCGCAGACGGCGTGATTTCCGCAAGCTCGGTAAGGTAAGCGATACCGCCCGCCTTTTCAAGATTGCTTTCGCTGTCGAGTTGGTCGGAGACGGTAACAAGATCTATCGGTTTTCTGGAATTGAACACCGATTGCATTGCGAGTATGATAAATTTATGCGATTCCTGATAGAAATCGTCGTCGGTCAATTTTTCAATAAGTTCGGACGCGATATCGTTGTCGATTAAAAGACAGCCAAGTAGCGCCATCTCCGCATCGCGATTGTACGGCATCGTATTAGCTTCTATTGCCATTTGTTTACCCCTTGTGTGATTATTTCTAGGCGCACCAAGACCGTTCAACGCGGACACGGTACGCCCGTTTTCGTTAGTTTTTAATGATAAGCTTAAAGCAATTTTTCAAACTCTTCAAGCGTGGTTTCAAATTCCTTCATTGCCGTTTCGAAAGGCGCTTTCGTCGTTAAATCAACGCCTGCCTTCTTCAAAATGGCTACGGGGTCGGTACTGTTCCCGCCACGCAAGAACTCGAAATAATCCTTAACTGCAGGTTCGCCTTCCGTCAAGATACGCTTCACGATAGAGATTGCAGAGATGATACCCGTTGCGTATTTATACACGTAGAAGGAACGGTAGAAATGGGGAATTCTTGCCCATTCGTAAGCGATTTCTTGGTCGTGTTCGATGCCTTCGCCGTAGTATTTTTTATTGAGTCCGTAATAGATTTCGCAAAGGTTTTCTTTGGTCAACGGTTCGCCGTTTTCCGCTTTTGCGTGCGCGAGTTGTTCAAACTCCGCAAACTGCGTTTGGCGGAACAAGGTTGCGCGCATCATATCCATATAGTAGTTAAGAAGGAATTTCTTGACGTTCTTGTCTTCCGTCGTCGCGTATAAGTGTTTCATCAAAAGCACTTCGTTTACCGTACTTGCAATCTCGGCAAGGAAGATGGTGTATTGCGATTTAGAATAGGGTTGCGCATCCGAAGATTGATAGGTATGGATAGCGTGTCCCATTTCGTGCGCGATTGTGAAAATGTCGTTAGTCGTTTCTTGGTAGTTAAGGAGTACGTACGGATGCACGCCGTAAGCGCCGATTGAGTACGCGCCCGAACGCTTACCGTCGTTTTCGTGGACGTCGATCCAGCGGTCTTTCTTACCCGTTCTCAAAAGTTCTTGATAGTCCTTACCCAAAGGTGCAAGACCTTCTACGATAAGATCGTAAGCTTCGTCAAAACCAAGCTTGATTTCCGCGTCTTCTACAAGCGGAGCGTAGATATCGTACATGTGTTGGGTTTCATAGCCCAAAATCTTTTTGCGGAGTGAAATGTAACGGTGCACGCTGGGCAACGCCGAGCCTACCGATTCTACGAGATTGTTATAAACGATTTCGGAAACGTCTTCGCCGTCAAGCGCCATTTTCAAACAGCTTTCGTATTTTCTTACCGTTTTATAGAAGATATCCTTCTTCACGTTCCCGCTATACGTTTGCGTAATCGCGTCAATAAGTTTAATATACGCTTCGTAGTATTTCTTGAACCAGCTTTCGCGGTCTTCCCTGTTTGCGGAATGGAGCGCAAGCCCGTACAAGCCGTGGCTCATTTGCACTTCTTCGCCGTCCAAGGTATTCTTGGGAAGGTTAAGGTTCGCGTTGTCAAGCATGGAGAAGGTGGTATGATACCCGTCCATAACGTCGGATGCGAGCGCGAGCAATTTTTCTTCCGCTTCACTCAATACGTGCGCTTTGGACTTCGCGATACGCGTTAAGCGGTAGTCGTAATTTGCAAAATCCTTGTCCGTGATAAAGGACTGAAGTTTTTCGTCGGAAAGGGCGGTGAGTTCAGGCTCAACGAACGCCATCGACGCCATGATCTTGGAATACGTCGCGCTCATCTTCGCGATGTACGAGTTGTATTTAGAGATACGCACGTCTTCGTCACGACGCATACTTGCATA
>JAZQZK010000233.1:0-15840 GCA_045634025.1 Candidatus Scatosoma sp. | reverse complement strand
AGTGGCGTTATCGCTGAACTCCAAAACGCAATCGCGTGCGCAAACCGTATTTTCGAGTTTATCGACGCGCCCGATCAAACGGCGGAATTTTCAACCCCGAAACAGCTCTTGGGTGGGGGCAGGGTTGCGTTGAACGAAGTTTACTTCCGTTACGTCCCCGAAAAATCGCTCATTGAAAACGTCTCTCTCACAGCAGAGTCAGGGCAAAGAATTGCTATCGTTGGTAAGACGGGTTGCGGTAAAACTACGCTCATCAATTTGCTTATGCGCTTTTATGACGTGAACGCAGGTGTGATTTCCGTTGACGACGTGGATATCCGTGAAACGAGCCGTAAAAATCTCCGCGCGCAATACGGTATGGTATTGCAGGATACGTGGTTGAAGTCAGGCACCATTCGAGAAAATATCGCTTACGGCAAGCCTGAAGCCACCGAAGAAGAGATCATCGAAGCGGCGAAGAAAGCGCACGCGCATTCTTTCATTCGTCGTTTGCCGAACGGCTACGACACCGTCATCACCGAGAACGGCGACAACTTATCGGCAGGACAAAAACAGCTTTTATGTATTGCAAGGGTTATGCTTTGCTTACCGCCCATGTTGATTTTGGACGAAGCGACGTCTTCTATCGACGCCCGCACCGAAATTAAAATTCAAAAAGCTTTTAAGGAAATGATGGAAGGAAGAACTAGTTTTATCGTTGCTCACAGACTTTCCACTATCCGTGAAGCCGATTTGATTTTGGTTATGGACGGTGGAAAAATCGTCGAACAAGGCAACCACGAACAACTTTTACAAAAAGGCGGATATTATTACGATTTGTATAATTCTCAATTCGCCGTTGAATAATTTCATATAAATAAAAAATTACCGCCGTGGCAATTTACCACGGCGGTTTTTATATATTTTTTTAGCCTATTATGCCCCAAATCTCTACTATCAATTCGTCAAACTCTGCCACGATTTCATTAAGTTCTTCTACCGTTGTAGCGTTGTCTATTCTTTCGAATAAATTCATTTTTCTAAGTTCGAATTCTCCAGCTTCATCGCCTAACGAATCATAGTCAATCGAGTTCCATTGTTCTTCACAATAAGTACGCTTTTCCGTTCTATACGCTTCAGTCAAAGGCGTGCCTTCAGGATTTGTAGGCTCGTCGCCGTCGTCGGGGTTGGTGGGTTCGTCTCCGCCATCAGGGTTTGTAGGCTCGTCGCCATTTCCGTCGTCGGGTTCGGCTGTCGTCATCGGCACTTTGATAACTTGGGGTTCGCCTTCCGTATAATAAAAGGTGAACTGCATATATTGTACGCCGTTTTCCACGATCATTACAATTTCGACGTTTTGAACGCCCTTTCCGTCGTCTCCTTTTACACCTTGAATACCCTGTTCGCCTTGGTCACCCTTATCGCCTTTTACGCCTTGAATACCCTGCTCGCCTTGGTCACCTTTATCACCTTTTTCGCCTTGGATACCTTGGTCGCCTTTGTCACCTTTATCACCTTTTTCGCCTTGGATACCTTGGTCGCCTTTGTCCCCTTTATCACCTTTTTCGCCTTGGATACCTTGGTCGCCTTTGTCACCTTTATCGCCTTTTTCGCCTTGGATACCTTGGTCGCCTTTATCACCCTTATCGCCCTTATCTCCCTTCGCGCCTTTAATGGTCACGAGCCAGTCTTCATAAGTGGCGACGGCTTGTCCGTTCTCTTGCGCGTAAGCAACGTAGAGATCGTAGGCTTGGTAGTAATCGGTATCCGTGTCCGAGCCTTCGTTACAAGCAACCGAGACTGCGCCTGCAGAAAAGGCAAACGATAAGCATAAAGCGTAAGTTAAAAGTTTCTTTTTCATCTTTTGTTTCTCCCTTGTTGTGTAAAATTATCAAAAGGCGTTGGGCAGGTATTCGATTTTTCCGTCCGCATAAACTTCCGCAACGTCAAATCTCACATTTGGCTCTTCGCCTGTTTTTAACCAGTAGAATTTCGCAATTTTTACGTACTTTTCGCGTTTCTTTTTTATAACCGACTCCGCGGGCGTACCGTATTTGTCGCTCGTTCTCGTCTTGACTTCAATAAATAAAATCTCGTCCCCGTCCTTTGCGATGACGTCCGCTTCGCCAAAGGGGGTACGATAATTTTGTTCTAAGATTTCGCAGCCTTGCTTTTTTAGGTACTGGGCAACTAGCCTTTCCCCTTTCTTGCCTAAAAGTTTTTTGTGAAGGTCTTGCGGTGAATGGGGCATATTCCGTACTCCTTAATCGCGTTGATATGCACTGCCGTTCCGTACCCCTTATTCTTGTCAAACGCGTACATGGGGTAGGTCTTTGCGTGTTCTACCATTAAATTATCCCGATAAACTTTGGCTATGATACTCGCGCAACCGATGGTGTAGGATAGCGCGTCGCCCTTTATAATATACTGTTGCGGAAACGGGATATCAAGCGTCATGTTCCCGTCCGTTAAAACGAAATCGGGTTTGATATTTAATCCTAAAAGGGCTTCCCTCATACCTTTTTTCGTGGCTTCAAGGATATTGATTTTGTCAATCTCTTCTTCGCTGACTTCAAAGATACAATACGCAAGCGCTTTTTGTTTGATGAGTTCTGATAATTTTTCGCGTTTCTTTTCCGCAATTTTTTTACTGTCGTCAACGCCTTGGATAATCTCGCTTTCTTCAAGGGGCATAATGACCGCCGCGCAAACGACAGGCCCTGCAAGCGGGCCCCTGCCCACTTCGTCAACACCTGCGATATATCTTACGCCTTGCGACAATAACTGCTTTTCAAATTTAAGCTTATCCACTACGATTTTTTCTTTCATCTCGTACCTGCCCCTATCTTAGAACTCAAAATCGGTGTAATCGGCAGGGTTTTCTAAACAGATTTTACCAAGCCTGCCCTTTCTGAAATCGTCGATAAGCGCTTTTGCGCCACGCTCGTAATCGAACTCTCCACCGCGTAAGATAAAACCCCTTCTTTTGCAAAGCGCTTCGTACATACCAAGCTTTTCAGAAAAATCGGTGATGTTGTAACGCTCCGTCAAATACTCGGGATAAAGCTCGGCAAGTTCGCCTAAAAGTTCAAGCGCGATGTCGTCCATATCCAAGATATCGTCGTTGATACTGCCGATATACGCAAGATGACGGGCGTGGTATTGATTATCAAAGGACGGGGGCATCGTGCCAGGGGTGTCGAGAAGGTCGAACGAACCGCAACGAAGCCATCTCACGTCACGCGTAACGCCTGCTTTGTCCCCTGTTTTTGCGCGTTTTTCACCGCTTAACAGGTTGACAATCGTGCTTTTGCCCGTGTTGGGAATGCCTGCGATCATAAAACGGAAGGTACGATTTAAGCCTTTCGCTTCCGCGCGAGCGCGTTTTTCTTCCGTCATTTGCGAGATTTTTTGCAGGATAATACGCTTGGACGAAATATTCGTTGAATTGCATTTCGCGCAATAGTACCCCTTGCTTTCGATAAGCTTAATAAAGCCGTCCACTTTTGCCCTATCGGCAAGGTCAGCTTTGTTCAAAAGATAGAGTACGGGTTTGGTACCGAAGATTTTTTTAAGGTTTTTGTTCAGCGTAGCGATGGGCGCGCGCGCGTCCATTACGCAAATTACGCCGTCGCATAAGCCTTTCTTTTCTTCCATATCCCGCATGGCACGGGTCATGTGACCTGGGAACCATTGTATATTTTTCATTGATTGTCTTTTCCTTATTTCAATAAGTCGGGTCTTAACTTTTTGGTAAGCTCCAAAGCCTGTTCTCTGCGCCACTTATCCACTTTGCCGTGGTCTCCGCTACGCAAAACTTCGGGAACGCATAAGCCCTTGTATTCTTGGGGACGGGTGTACTGCGGATATTCAAGAAGGTTATCCGAGAAACTCTCGTCAACCAAGGACGAAGTGTTGATAACCCCGTCAACGTAACGAGAAACACAGTCGGTTAATACCATAGCAGGAAGCTCCCCGCCCGTTAAGACGTAGTCCCCTATCGAGATTTCTTCGTCGATGAATAAATCGAGTACGCGTTGATCCACGCCTTCGTAATGTCCGCAAAGCAGGATTAAACGCTCGTATTCGATAAGCTCGAAGACTTTTTGCTGTTTCAGAACCTGCCCTTTTGGGGAAAGGTAGATACGGCGCGCTTCGTGGTTAGGGTCTATCGCTTCAATCGCGCTACCGATAGGTTGTGGCATCATAACCATACCCGCGCCACCGCCGAAAGGATAGTCGTCGCATTTTAGATGCTTGTCTTCGGTGTAATCGCGGATGTTGACGATATTGATTTGGATTTTGCCTTGTTTTTGCGCTCTTCCTAAAATGCTCTCCTGCAAAGCGGAGAACATTTCGGGGAAAAGTGTTAAAATATCTATTTTCATAATTATTTTTCCGTGTGAGTTTATGGCGTTATTCTATGGCGACCGCTTTTAGAGTATCGCTTCGACGAAGGTTGTGGAATCGAATTTTTCCAAGTCGTCGATTTTTTCGCCAACGCCTGCAAAGATAACAGGCAAAGAAAGTTCTTGAGAGAGCGAGAAAATGAACCCGCCTTTTGCCGTGCCGTCGAGTTTGGTAAGCACGATTCCGTCAAGCTCTACCGCTTCGTCAAAGACACGGGCTTGGTTGACGGCGTTTTGGCCTGTCGTTGCGTCGAGTACCAAAAGCTTCATGAAATCCGCTTCGGGATATTCACGCGTGACCACTCTGTCCATTTTCCGAAGCTCGTTCATTAGGTTGTCCTTAACGTGAAGTCTGCCTGCCGTATCCACGATAACGACGTCCGTTTTTCTTGCTTTTGCGGACGCTACCGCGTCGAAAATGACGGCGGAAGGATCGCTTCCTTCTTCGTGTTTGACGATACGTACTTTCGCGCGTTCCGCCCAAACGGAAAGCTGTTCGCTGGCTGCCGCGCGGAAGGTGTCCGCCGCCGCAACCGTGACCGTCTTGCCTTTTTCAAGGAAATAATGCGCGAGTTTTCCGACGGTGGTCGTTTTTCCTACGCCGTTTACACCAACGAGCATAATCACGCAGGGATAGGAAAGTTCTTCCACTTCCGATTCTTCTAAAATTTCGGTGAGTACGCCACGTAAAAGGTTGGTGACGTAGGTTTCGTCTTTTAAGCGTTCGTCGATGGCTTGCTCCTTTACTCTTTCCACGACTTCTTCCGCCGTCGTCACCGATACGTCGGAAGAAATCAGGATTTCTTCGAGTTCTTCATAAAACTCGTCGCCGAGCTTGTTTTTAGCGAAAAGCAGACGAAGCTTCCCCGAAAAATTTTCTTTTGTTTTTTTAAGAGAGCCGAAAAGCTTTCCAAAAATACCCATAAGTGTTTAGTCCTTTAAGATGAATTGACTTTCGTCATGAATTGAACGCATATCGTTCATGAATTCTCGAAAACTTCGTTTTCTCCGTGAATAGCAAGGCGAACCTTACTCAACAGTACCGCTGCCGAGTTTGGTTTCAACTTCCGATAATTTAACCGATACAATCTTCGAAACGCCTTTTTCTTGCATGGTTACGCCAAAAAGGGTGTCGGCTTGGTTCATAGTCGGTTTTCTGTGCGTGATAACGATGAATTGCGTTTCTTTTGCAAAACGCTTTAAGTAGGATGCGAAACGATCCACGTTTGCATCGTCGAGCGCCGCTTCGATTTCGTCGAGGATACAGAAAGGCATAGGACGGGATTTCAAGATTGCGAACAAGATCGCAATTGCCGTCAACGCTCTTTCACCGCCCGAAAGCAAGGAGATCTTCGTGAGTTTCTTGCCGGGAGGGCAAGCTACGATTTCTACGCCTGCGTTCAAAGGATCGCCGTCTTCGACTTCTTCGAGCTGAAGCTCTGCCTTACCGCCGCCAAAGAGTTCTTTGAAGGTGGTCTTGAAGTTTTCGTTGATTTCTTCAAAGCCGGTGTTGAAGATACGGAGCATTTCACTGCGAACGTCGTTTAAGATAAGCGTCAAGTCGTCGATTGCTTTTTGCAAGTCGTCGCGTTGCGTTACCATTTCGTCGTAGTGGACGCGTTCGTCTTCGTACTCGATTTCGGCGTTAGGGTTAACCGCGCCAAGCTTGGTAATCTTGCCCTTCAATACCGCGATATCCGTAGCGGCTTGAACGACGTCGAAGTTGTCCTTACGGAGCGCAAGACAGCCTTCGTAGTCCATACCGTACGCTTCTTCCACGCGGAGACGCATATTTTCAAGGTTGGTGTCGATTTTTGCAACTTCAAGTTCCAAACGATATCTCTTTTCGATATTCTTGGAATGCTTTTCTTGCAAATCTTCTTTTTGAGCGTCGAGAGAGATTTGCAACTCGTTGATCTTTTCCTTTTCTTCGGTGAGTTTTGCAATCTCGTCAACGATGGCTTGTACCGCCGTTTTCTCTTCTTCGGTAAGCTCTTTCGCTTCCGCTTCTTTTTCAAGCGTAGCAAGGTTTGCTTCCGCGAGTTTCTTCTCTTCTTCGGTGTCGAGAATACGCTTTACAAGGTCTTCCTTTTCCGCCGTCAAGCGTTCGTTGTCTTCTTCGTACTTCTTCAAAGCCGACTGCAAACTCGTATATTCAAGCTCGTAATCACGGAGCTGAACGCTCTTCTTCGCGCGGTCTTCTTTGAACATATCGCATTGACTCTTTTGCGAAGAAAGTTCGGCTTCCGCAGACTCTCGCAAGGACTTGAGCTTCTCTTCGCTTTGAGAAGAGTTTGCTTCTTCAAATTCAAGCGCTTTGAGTTTTTCACGGAACTCGTTGCAAGCGGCGATATAGACTTCTTCGTCGCCTTCCGCTTCGCGAAGTTGCGTGGTGAGCGCGGTTTCGCGTTGAGTGAGCGCGGCGATTTCCGCGTTTGCGCTTTGGTATTTATCGCGAAGTTTTTCAACTTCTTCTTCCGCTTCTTTGCGGAGCTGTTCGCTTTCCGCAATCGCTTTCTTCATCTTTTCGATGTAGCGTTCTTGCGCGACGATTTTTTCCTTGCATTCTTGAATCTTTCTTTCGTTGGAAAGCAAGGACGCGTCTTTGCGTCGACTGCTACCACCCGTCATTCTACCGCTCGTTTCAACGATATCGCCTTCGAGCGTTACGATTTTGAAGGTATTGCCGTACTTTTTAGAAATAGCGTTCGCGTTTGCGATATTGTCGCAAATGAGCGTGTTGCCCAAAAGGTTACTTGCTACGTTGTAATAGTAATCGTCGAAGTTGACGAGTTCAGGCGCCGTACCGAATGCGCCACGCTCGGAAACCGCGCGTTGGATTTCCCTTGAATCGGGACGAGGACGCATGGATTTAACGGGCATGAAGCTCGCTCTACCGCCGTTACGCTTTAAGTATTCGATTAAGTATTGCGCGTCGTCAGAGTTTGCCGTGACGATGTTTTGCATCGCGCCGCCAAGCGCCGTTTCGATAGCCGTTTCGTATTTTTGTTCAGTCGTGATAATGTCCGCAACCGCGCCGTGTAAACGGTTCTTGATATCGGGGTTGGTTTTTGCGACGAGCAACAGCCTACGAACAGATTCTTGATAGCCTTCAAAACGGTTCTTTAAGCTGATATACATTTCAAGGTTTTCTCTCAAAGACGCAAGCTGACCGTTGGACGCGAAGAGTTTTTGATTGAAGTCGTTAACCGTGAGCTGCATATCGCGCATTTCTTCGGATTTTTCTTCAAACTCACGCATACCGTCCGCAACGGAATCACGCAAAAGTTTTAAGTCTTTTCTAACCTGCGCAAGCTCGTCCGAGATACGTTCTTTTCTTTGTCCGACTTTGGAAACTTCTTTTTCAAGTTCTTTAATACGCTCAATCGTTGCTTCTTTACGAGCTTCGAGCGTACCCAAATTCTTCTTGAGTTCGGATAAGTTTTGCGCGGACGAGAGCTGGCTTAAACGATTGTCTTCGGATAATTTTTCAAAGATTTCGATTTTATTGTCAAGCGCGGAGATTGCCGAACGCAAAATTTCCGTTTCGTTCTCGATGGTGAGAAGTCTTGCGGTGTTTTGTCTGCCCTGTTCGCTGATACGAGCGAGTTCGTCGTCAATTTCACCGATACGGACTTTACCGCCGTCCAAAAACTCACGCGCAGCGGTGAGCTGGGAACGATAAGTGGAAATTTTTTCGTTGACAAGCTTGAATTCGCCGTCCTTTCTTTCGTTGCCAACCGACAATTCCACGCGCTTATCGTTAAGGTCGGTAAGCTTCGCGTCCGCAGAAGAGATCTTCATGCGGTTTTCTTCCGTTTGACGGTTGATAAGCTCGATTTGGGTGTTGAGCGAGATGATTTTATCAGAGAAGGTTGCGATGTCCTTCTTGAACTTATCCTTTTCGCTTTCCGCGTTTTCATAGCGGTAGATATAAGTATTCGCTTCGTCAATCTTCAAAGCTTCGCTATATTTATTGAACTCGCGCGCAGCTTCCGCCTGTTTGGAAAGGGGTCCTAAACGGCGTTCCGCTTCGTCGATACGTTGACGGTAGATATACAAGTTTTCTTCCGAGTCACGGATCTTACGCTCGATTTCGTTCTTACGGTTCTTGTAAATCATAAGCCCCGTCGCTTCTTCAAAGACTAAACGACGGTCTTCAGGTCTCGCGTTCATAATTTGTTCGACCTTGCCCTGACCGATAATCGAATACCCTTCTTTACCGAGACCGATACCGTGATACAACGCGACCATGTCCTTCAAACGACTAGGTTGACCGTTGACCAAGTACTTGCTATCGCCGTTACGGTTTACCCTACGCGTCATGGACACTTCCGTAAAGTCAAGGTTAAAAATCTTGTTCGTGTTATCGAAAACAAGAGTAACCTCACAGGAGCTATGGGGTTTTCTTTCAAGCGTACCGCCGAAGATGACGTCTTGCATGTTTCCGCCACGCAACGACTTGGGCGATTGTTCACCAAGCACCCAACGCACCGCATCCGCTACGTTACTCTTACCGCAACCGTTCGGGCCGACGATACAGGTAACCCCTTCTTCAAATCGAATAACCGTCTTATCGGCGAACGATTTGAAACCGCTTAAGTGTATTTCTTTCAAATCCAAAGTAGTTTTCCTTCCTTACTTTATTTTTTTTGTTTTAATTTTTTGACGTTGACTTTTCCACAAACTATTTCCGCTTATATACGTCTTCCCATAACCAGAGTTTAGGAAAGTTTGTCGAGTAAGTCCTTTGCCGCTAACTGCTCTGCGGACTTTTTACTTCTACCTTCGCCCCTGCCTACAATCCCTAACGCCGTAGCGGTAGCTTCGTACGTGGGCGCGTTGTCCATGCCGTATTTGACCGTTTCATAGACGGGCAGGCTCGCGCCTTGGCTTTGCAAAAGTTCTTGCAAAACGCCTTTGTAGTTGGTCGTATCTCTATCCGACATTCGCTCTAAAATAAAGCCTTTGACGGCTTCATAGCCACCGTCGAGATAGATTGCCGCGACCAGCGTTTCAAACAGGCTTGAAACCGCTTTCTTGCCAACGTTTTGGGAAAGCTTGCCTGCATACAAGAGATATTTTTCAAGACCTAATTCATGCACTTCGGCAAGCAAGGTGTCTTCACAAACCAGCTTTTGCCTGTCCGAAGTCATCTTACCTTCGTCCGAGCCGTCGCGAAGGTATTGCCATTCGGTAACCACCATTTGCAAAACGGCGTCGCCTAAATATTCCATACGCTCGTTGTCTTCAAGACCTTTCATTCTCCCGTACGAAGAATGTACGAACGCTTGACGGAGCAATTTTTTGTCTTTGAACTCGTAGCCGATTTTCTCTTCGAGTTCTTCGATAGGGAGTCTCATTCCTGACCTTCTTCCGCTTGTTTTTTAAGTTCTTCCGCTTTCTTTTCTTCTTCCACGAGTTTGGTGATCATGGCTTGAATTTTACCGATCATATCCCCACGAACCGCGTCCGCCGCCTGACGTATACAAACGGAGAAACCGTTCGCCTTGGAGTTGCCGTGACCTTTCACGACGACGTAAGGTACGCCAAGGAGCATTGCGCCACCCACTTTTTCGTGGTCGAGCGTGTCCTTAATCCCGCCGATAATGTCTTTGACGAGCAAGTAGCGGAGTTTGTTAAAAAGATTTTTACCGAACTCGCGTTTCAAAGTCGAGCCGACTGCTTTTCCGCAACCTTCCACCGCTTTCATAGCGATGTTGCCCGTGAATCCGTCGGAAACGACGATATCCACTTCCCCGCTCATAAGCGCTCTGCCTTCGACGTTGCCTGCGTAGTTTACACAAGACGTTTCGCGAAGGAGTACGTTGGTTTCCTGTTGCAAAAGCGTGCCTTTATGGTCTTCCGTGCCGTTGTTCAAAAGCCCAACGGTAGGGTTTTTCATGCCGTAGCAGGCTTCGGCAAACGCCGTTGCCATAATCGCGAAATCGCGAAGGTTGACGCTCTTGCATTCAAGGTTCGCGCCACAGTCGCAAAGGAAAGTTTTCTTGCCCTTACCGTTCGGCATAACGGGGCAAAGCGCAGGACGAGAAACGCCCTTGATACGATAGAGCATCGTCGTACCGCAAACGAGTACCGCGCCCGTCGAGCCTGAACAAACGAGACCGTCCGCTCTGCCTTCTTTGAGCATACGGAAGGCTACTACCGTGGACGAGTCCTTTTTGGACTTGACTGCCTTGGTCGGGATATCGTTCATTTCGATAATTTCCGTGGTATGTACGATTTCTACGCGAGAAGCGTCGTAGTCGTACTTTGCAAGCTCGGTTTTGAGCATGGTCTCGTCGCCACAGAGTATAAGCGATAAATCCTTGTCGTTGTTAAGCGCGAGTACGCAACCCTTAACCTGTTCTTGGGGCGCGTAATCCCCGCCCATTGCGTCGATAGCAATTCTTACCATTCGTTGATTTCTCCTTTGTTTGTTTGCTTAATATTCGAGATTCGATACCGTACGAGGATAAGGCACGACGTCACGAATGTTCGTGATGCCCGTAAGGTACATTACCATTCTTTCAAAGCCAAGACCGAAACCGCTGTGCGTCGTTCCGCCGTACTTGCGAAGGTTGAGATACCACCAGTAGTCTTCGGGATTCATGCCGAGTTCTTGAATACGAGCGTAAAGCTTTTCGTAGTTCTCTTCTCTTTGCGAACCGCCGATAAGTTCCCCTATGCCAGGCACGAGCAAGTCCGCCGCCGCAACCGTGTTTCCGTCGTCGTTTTGTTTCATGTAGAACGCCTTGGTTTCCTTCGGTTAATCGGTAAGGAATACAGGCTTTTTGTAAACGGTTTCCGTTAAGAAACGTTCGTGTTCGCTCTGTAAATCCTTGCCCCAGAAGATATTCTTATCGTCGAACTTGTCCGCGTTTTCTTTCAAGATTTCGATTGCTTCGGTGTAAGTCAAGCGCACGAACGCGTTTTCGGATACGTTCTTTAATCTTTCAAGCAAGCCCTTATCTACGAACTGGTTAAGGAACGCAAGCTCGTCCTTACAGGTCTCGCAAACGTGGTCGATAATGTATTTTACCATCGCTTCGGCTACGTCCATGTCGCCCTTCAAATCGCAGAACGCCATTTCAGGCTCAATCATCCAGAACTCTGCCGCGTGACGGGAAGTGTTGGAGTTTTCCGCGCGGAAAGTCGGCCCGAAGGTGTAAACGTTACCGAACGCCATTGCGTACGTTTCAGCGCTTAATTGTCCCGAAACGGTAAGCGACGCCTTTTTATCGAAAAAGTCGTTCTTGTAATCTACGGGTTTACCGCTCTTTGCCACTTCATCCAAATCAAGCGTCGTTACTTGGAACATTGCGCCTGCGCCTTCGCAGTCACTACCCGTGATAATAGGGGTATGCACGTAAACGAATCCCCTATCATTGAAGAATTTATGCACCGCGAACGCCGCTTCGCTACGGATACGGAACGCCGCGCCAAAAAGGTTAGTACGCGGTCTTAAATACGCGATTTCGCGTAAAAATTCTACCGAGTGGCGCTTCTTTTGCAAGGGATAATCGGGCGCGGACTCGCCTTCTACCACAACCGCTTCCGCTTTGATTTCGTACGGTTGTTTGTTTTCGGGCGTTACCACCACTTTACCCGTTACGATAAACGCGCAACCAACGTTGCTGTGCGCGATTTCGTCGTAGTTTGCAAGCGTTTCGCGTTCGAATACGATTTGCGTGTTCTTGAAACAGCTACCGTCGTTAAGCTCAATGAAACCAAACGCTTTAGAATCGCGAATGGTTCTTGCCCAACCTGCTACGGTTACGCTTTGTCCGTCTAAAGAAACGTAGTTCTTGTTTAAGTCTTTGAGTTGCATTTTTTCCATCGTCAACCTCTTTCGTTGCCCTTCACGCACACGCGCGTGCGAGCAAAATTTATTATACCCTTACATTATAACATTAAAATAAAAAAAATTCAACCGTTTCAAGACATTTTCTTCGTCGTATCGTCAACTTTTTTGACGATTATTTCACGCACGGGCAAATACTCGTCCTTCCGCATGAGTTTTCGACTGACAAGCGCCCCTTTTTCATAGCGTTCAAGGTAAGCTTCGCTTTTTATCCCGTTCTTTGCTTTTCGTAAAATCTCCTCCTTCTCCCCCACCCGTTCTTCCGCTTTAGGCGGCGGAATTTCTTCTATGACTCTTGAAAAGATTTTATATTCCGCTCTACTTTCCGGCGCGTTCAAGCCGTACACGGTGACTATCAAATCCCCGTTTTTGACTTTCAAACGGATTCTAACAGGGTACGAATAAGGGTTATACAATCGAAAATCGCTATTTGACGAAACCATAGCGTCTCTCGACGGCGAAACATAGCTTACCGCCAACGAATGGGCGTGAAACTCCGTCACCGTAAGCCCCGATAAAAGCGCGGCGTTATAGAGCGTGGTACTCACTTGGCACACCCCACCGCCTACGCCGATCACGTACTCGCCGTTTTGGATAATTTTCGCGCCCTTATACCCTGCCTTTGCCGTTCGTCTACCCACCGTTTGATTAAAGGAAAACTCGCCATAGGGTTGTATCGTAACGCCGTCGATAAAACTGGACGCAAGAGCGATATTCTCGCACCTGCCCTGCTCGTTTGGATTAAACCACGTGGAAAAATACCCGATTTTTACCCACCTGCCGCTATCCGCAGCCGCCTTTTTTAAGCAAAAATCACAGGAAAATCCTTGAAAAACGCCTAAAAATACCCAAACGCATAAAAAAACGACCGCCTTTTTTAAGGAAGTCGCTATTTTTCTATTTATTTTACGTTGTTCTCTGCAAAATTCCATACACCCTTTTCAAACGTTTTCTCATATTCAACGCGTACCTGCCCCCTATCTTACACTTTTCTTCTCGTTAGTATGGACAAAACGGAACGCTTTCATACGATTTGAAAGGTATTATTTTTCGGGCTTGATTTTGCCGCTTTCAATGCGGATTTTTTTACATTCCGCGCCGTAAAGAACACGCTCGGCGTGAGTGCAGGTCAAAATCGTTTGCACACCCGAAATGCGTTTTATAAGCTTTTTCCTGCGCGGAAGGTCAAGCTCGCTCATAACGTCGTCTAGGATAAGGACGGGGTACTCCCCTGAATATTCCCTAAAAATTTCCACTTCGGCAAGTTTAACGGCTAACGCCGCCGTTCTCGTTTGGCCTTGCGAAGCGTACGCTTTCGCGTCAATTCCGCCGATAAAGAAATCGACGTCGTCGCGGTGCGGTCCAACCGTCGTGAAACCGAGCCGTAAATCCTTTTCGTAGTTGTTCGTAAGCCGCCTTAATAGCGTTTTGGCGATCTCCCCTTCGTCCCCTTCGTATTTTTTGTCGGGCGCAAGCGCTAAATTTTCCGCGCCGTCCGTTAAGAAGGAATGGAAGTCGGAAGCGTAAGGGGCGAGTTTTTCCAAGAACTCCGAGCGTTTTTTCACGATTACTGCGGCGTATTTGGCGAGTTGTTCGTCCCAAACGGGTAGGGTGTCTAAAACCAGCGTAACGTCACGATTTTTAAGGAGCGCGTTGCGTTGGTCTAGAATTTTGTTGTAGCGCAGTAGCGCCGTGTAGTACGCAGGCGAAGTTTGGGAGATGGACATATTCATAAACCGTCTTCTCTCGTCAGGTCCGTCTTGGATAAGGCGAAGTTCGCCCGGGGAGAAGAATACGCTATTGATATGCCCCATAAGATCGGCGTTTTTAGAGATTTTACTGCCGTTGATTTTGATTTCGCGTTTGTTTTCGAAAATTTCCGCTTCGATCGTGACGTTGCCGTAGCGGTTTTGCGCTTCTGCGATAATCTTCGCGCTCTTTTCGCCCATTTTGATGAGCTGTTTATCGTGGCGGATACGAAGGGACGAGCCTGTGCAAAGGTAGAACACGGCTTCCGCGCAGTTGGTTTTACCCTGCGCGTTCTTGCCGAATAGGATGTTCAAACCTTCGTCAAAGGTGAAATTTTCCCGTTCGTAGTTTCTGAAATTTTGCAAGAATAATTTTTTTATTTGCATAAACTTAAAAATACTGCCCCGAAAACACTTTCTTTTTCTTTGATTTTATATTATAATTATATCAAATAATTTTCAAAAAGACAAGATTTTACCTACGACTTTAAGAAAAAATCGTAAAAACATTACAAGGCAGGCTAAAATGGCAGAAAATCCTCAACTTCAATTTATTTGGGAAGCAATCAGCGCAAAGGTGAAGAGTTCTATTTCTATCTTTTCCTACAACACTTGGTTCGAGCCCATTAAACCTATTGATATCGTAGATCGCTGTATCGCGCTTAAGTGCCCGTCCGAATCCACGGCGCAAACTATTATGAGCCACCACGCGGATATTTTACAAAAGGCGGTTTCGTCTTGCGGTGGCGGTATTACGGGCTTTAAGCTCGTTGTGGACGGTAGCGACGTTTACACGCTTGAAACGGACGACCATTCCGCGTTCCATCCCGTTCCCTTGAACAAGAACTACACCTTCTCGTCCTTCGTCGTCAGCGCTGGTACGAAGTTCGTTTACGCTGCGGCAAAAGCGGTTGCGGATAACCCCGGCGAGAGCTTTAATCCCCTGTTCATTTACGGCGAATCGGGGCTTGGTAAAACGCACTTGATGCAAGCTATCGCCAACGAGATTAAGCAAAAGCACCCTGAAAAGCGCGTGCTTTATACGACCTGCGACAATTTCCTTAACGAGTTCATCGACACCATGATTTCTGGCAAAATCAACACTCGTGATAAGAGCGCGCAATTCCGCGCCCATTATCGTAACGTGGACGTGCTCATGATCGACGATATCCAGTTCCTTGCTAAAAAACCTGGTACGCAGGAAGAATTCTTCCATACCTTCAACGAACTGTTCGCGCAAAACAAACAAATCGTCTTGACGTCGGACAAGCACCCGAAGGAAATCGCAACGCTTGAAGAACGTCTTCGTACCCGTTTTGAAGGTGGCTTGATTATCGACGTTCAACCGCCCGATCCCGAAACGAAAATCGCGATTTTGCGTCAAAAGGCGTTGGAGCGTAAATGCCCTATGCCCGACGACGTACTCGAATTCCTTGCAAGTAATTCCGGCCACGACGTCAGAACGCTCGAAGGTAGACTCACCAAAGTCATATTCGCAAGTAAGTTCCACGAAGAGCCTATTTCCTTGAACCTTGCAAAGCTTGCTTTGAGTGAATCGGTAAGCGAAACGGAAGAAAAGGAAGACGTTACCTACAAGACGGTCATTGACGCGGTTTGCTCGTATTATAAGCAAAAGCGCGAAGATTTACTCGGCAAAGGCAAGAAAGCCGACCTTGTAAAAGCGCGTCAAATCTGCGCATATCTTATGTGCGATATGCTCTCGCTCCCCCTTGTTTCCATCGGTAACTATTTGGGCGGTAGAGACCATACGACTATTATGTATTCAAGAGACAAAGTACAAGAACTCCTGAAACTCAACGACCGTTTCGCAAAAGAAGTG